>CALMKY010000290.1 GCA_937867195.1 uncultured Saprospiraceae bacterium
AGACTGCCATCGTAAATCTTGGCTCACCCGTAACCACATCTTTTTCATTTGCCAGTTTGCTTTGTAACGTCTTATAATCTTCATTTGTGCCCAGGCTGTATAAAGTTGACATGGTACCAACAAATACTTCGCGCGCTGCAAAGGAGGTGAACAGAGCAATGCCGATCTTCCAATCAAAGCCCAGCGGCTTTATAACCGGCTCCATGGATTTGCCAATCAAACCAGCATAAGAAGCTTCTAATCTTTTGTTAGCCAATAAATCTTCAGCATCTTTATCATTGAGAGACTTTTCTAATTTGATCTGACGTACTTCATCTTCTGCTTTTCTCATCCTCGAAGATGGTCCATAGCTTGATAATACCCATAATATAATGGAGATGATGATAATGACTTTTCCAGCTTCCAATGCAAAGGACTTTACTTTTGTCCAGGCAGTCTGCAATGCGACTTTTACATCGGGTCTTTTATAGTCCGGAAGCTCGATCATAAGCTGACTTCTTTCATCTGAATGGAGTATTTTCTTTAAAATATAACCAGCCAGCAATGCAGCAATAATCCCTATTAAATACAAGCCCATAAATAACAAACCCTGGGCATTAAATGGGCCATAATGCTTGCTGGATAAGACTACAAACCCGACCAACGTCGTGTAGACGGGTATCCGTGCACTGCAACTGATAAATGGCGTCACCAGGGTGGTGATCAATCTTTCTTTCTGGTTGCTGATCGACCGGGTACTCATGATAGCAGGTATGGCACAAGCACCTCCGGAAATCATGGATACCAGGGATCTGCCATTTAATCCAAACTTGATCAATAAGCCATCAAACATATAGACAGCCCGGGCCATATATCCTGAATCCTCTAGTAATGTCAATAAGAAAAATAATAAAGCAATCTGGGGCATAAAAACCAATATGCCACCCAAGCCTGCCAATAACCCGTCAGCCAATAGATTGGATAACCAACCGGGTAATCCTATATTTTTAATAAATTCTCCAAGCCATCCGAATCCGGCATCAATCCAATCCATTGGGTATTTGGCCAATGAAAACATCGTTTGAAAAATCAGGAAATTAACAGCAAAAAATATCAATACACCCCAAAATCGATGCGTTAATATCTTGTCTGCCGCATCACTGGCTTTGGATATCTTAAATGAACCCATCGTGGCAGCTTTGCGGACCGTATTCGTAAAACCATCGTATCGCTGCATGGTTTCATCGATTTGGGATGCAATGGAATTGAATCCATGTTTAAGTGTCAACTTTCCGATTTGTTCTTTCTGATCGGTAGACAAGTGAGTCAATTGTTTATAATAATGTGCGCTCAATAATGTTTGATAAGCATTTTGATTCTTTAAAACAGGCGATAATTCATTTACCAGGGTTTGCTCTTTATAACTCAATTTATACTGGGGAACCATAACGGATTCGGGATGATCCAATTTCGCTTCTATCGTCTGTATAATCTCAGCAATTCCTTCTTGGTTACGTGCATTGATTTCGAAAATGGGGATTTGCCATACTTTTTTGAGGGCTTCCAGATCAAATTGAAGATTGTCTTTTTGCGCCAGATCTTTCATCGTCAGGATCATGATGATTGGCAGTCCTAAGTCGACGATTTGTGTAAATAATAGCAATTGCTTTTCAAGATGGGTGATGTCGGCTACATACAATACCAAATCAGGATAATCGGGATCCCTGGGATTGGATAGGATGTTGGTCACTATAAACTCATCTTTTGCATTAGGATGCAAACTGTAAACTCCGGGAAAATCTATGATATCAATGGCCTCTCCTGAGGACAATTTTATCTGACCCAATTTTTTATCCACCGTTATACCGGGGAAGTTGCCCACTTTGGCTGATAAACCCGTAAGTCTGTTAAATACAGATGATTTTCCACTATTGGGATTTCCGAGGATGGCTACTTTCTTTTTCATGTTTTATGACGCCTCGGTGACTTGTATTACATCCAATTCCTGTTTTCTGAGACCAAAGCGCACCCCGTCGATCTGGACATAATAAGTATTGCCAAACGGCGATGTCCTGATGAGTTTGGCAAGGCTTCCAATCAATATGCCTTTGGACATCAGTGTTTTAGATACTGATTCATCACTGAACCCACATATTTTTCCTTGCTTTATATCCACCAGATTTTTGGCAATAATCGGTTTGAACATTATTTAGATTTTGTCTAAACAAAGGTAATGAGATATTTTGAAGAGAAAAAACAGATATCCGATAATCTGATATGATTTTCGTCATTTCTTGGAATTCATATAATTTGCGACCAATGAAAATATTGATGGTTTGTCTTGGAAATATCTGCCGCTCACCGTTGGCAGAAGGAGTTATGAAGAAATTATTGGACGAATCAAATATAGTTGATTGGGAAGTGGACAGTGCCGGGATCGGAAACTGGCATAATGGTGATGTACCTGATCCACGGGCTATTGCTATCGCCAAACGACATGGCATCGATATTACAGGTCAGCGAGCCAGACAAATCAGCAGAGCCGACTTTGATTCTTTTGACTATATTTTTACGATGGATCTGCAAAATTATAAAGACGCAATTGCGCTGACCAAAAACGAAATTCAAAAGAGTCGAATCCATTTATTAATGGACTATGCACATCCTGATCAGAAAATAGAAGTGCCGGATCCGTATTATTCCAATCTTTTTGAACAAAGCTATCAATTGATTTTAGAAGGGTGTCAGGCGATCCTGTTTAATGTATATAAATCAACTTAGATCTGGAGATTATTTTTTAGGTCGAATCAGGGAATTGGTCAAATCAATTGCATCGGATGCTATATCGCCTTTGATCAACCAGCAAATGCCGAAAATCCAAAGACCGGTCCATTCAAGAAAAAAAACCGGGTGGGATACTACAGATGAAAGATCAATAACATGATAAGAATGTAAGAAGATCAGGACAATTGACAGGATGATTAGAATGGAGCTGACCTGATAAATTCCGTTTCTTATTTTTTTCCATTTATCCAAAACCGTTTTGTTGCTTTTCGTAAATAAGAACCATAAAATACAGGCAAGAGTCGTAAACATAGCCGCTGCACTAATGTAATGGATGGATTCTCTTAGTGTATGATCATTGAGATTCAGGATACAGCATGCCGTACGGTTGATCGAACACGGAAATAAGGCGACTCCCATGGCAAATATTCCTGCCAAACTATGTGCTATGCGATCATTGGGAGTATAACCCCTGAACAAAAACATAAATGTGGCGATCGAACAGATAATGACTTCGAATACAGAGTTAGCCACAGTATAATAATAATGACTAATTGATTCTTGTACTTCACAATGATCAAATATCCGCGTCATCAGATAGATGATCAATGGAAAAAACATCACCAGGTAACCTACAATTTTAAGGTTTTGGTTTTTGCCTAAGGTAAAGGTCTGATGGTAAGCCATAAGGATTGATTTTACGTTATAATCCAAAATGAAAAAGCAATCCTAAGGTAACCTGTACTGAGAAATTAATTTCGTTTTTTCATGAAGCCTGGTGATACCCGATGGTCAGCAAGGTGATCACGATGTATAATAATAAGCTTACCAAAAAAAACCAAAGTCTTATATCATACACCAATTTTTGTCCCCTGATGAGTTTTATTTTTTTCATGTAGAGCATGTTGGTTGCGGGCTGTCCGTCAAGGGGATCCATCTTTCAGCCTGCAGATTCGTTTTTGATTGTATTTAATTGTAAAAATTCGCGGGGGTATCTTTGTTATTTCAAATCCTATGCCATAGCGATATTTGATAATATGACCTGATAATCAATGTATAAGACTGTGTTTTTAATATAATGGAGAAATTGAATATGTAGAGAAATAGGCCACGAATCCGCAGGTTTCAGAAAAAACAGGATAAGCAATACCTAAATTCGAGGTTTTTCAATCTAATCAATAATTGAATTTCTAATTGATAATGGAAATGGAAGTCATTATTTTTTAATTATAACCTGCAATGATTCCCATGATCATTTCTGCAGAGGATCAGGATCTGAGTTTACCGTAATTTTTTGCCCAACCAAGGCAATCAGAAACCTGTTGTCCCAATGCATTTGTATTACCGTCCAGTACGTCTTGCGTAAATAGTTTGGATCCGAGTGCCAAGGCAGTCGCTCCTGCATCGAGCCATGCCTGTATACTTTCTTGGTTTGGTTCGACTCCGCCGCTGGCCAGAATCGATGACCAGGGCATAGGGCCAAGGATATCTTTGATAAAAGATGGTCCATAATGTTTTCCGGGAAACAATTTTACAATCTCACAACCGAGTTCTTCAGCTTTGGATATTTCTGTGACGGTACCGCAACCCGGAATGCACAATACTTTCTTCTTGTTACAAAGTGAAATCACCTCTGGTTGTAATGAGGGCATGACGATAAAATCGGCACCTACCTGTAAATACATGGCTGCCGTACCAATATCGATGACCGTGCCGATTCCTAATCTCAATGCCGGTAATTCCTTTTTACAATACTCACTCAATGGGGCAAAAACATTGAATGCAAACGAGGCACGATTGGTAAATTCCAGGACTCTGAGGCCCGCATCATAACATATATGAATCAATGCTTTTGCGCGTTCCAGATCACTATGATAAAAGAGTGGAACAATGACCGATTCGTATATATCCCGGGTGATATGATACCGATCGTATGGATTGCGTTTGAACATAGAGCGAAGATAAGGTGTAGTGGGTAAGTGGGGAAGTCATTCAGTGTTTGCAAATTGCCCTTAACCACTTTCCCCCTTGCCCACTTTCCCAGTTCAGCTTACATTTACCTTATGCTCAATTATCGCCGAATGCCGATCGAGATCGAATCTCCAGAAGAAATAGGCTATGGAAATATCCGGTACAATCTTGCAGAGAGTTCAGTCAAAGAGTTCGACATATCCCAATTACATCTTGATTTGAATCAGGTAAAAATGGAATACACCCATCATCGCGGCAGACCCGATCTAAGGAAGTTGATTGCAAAGGAGGGTAAACACCTGGATGAAAGGAATGTATTGCTGACCGGCGGCGCTGAAATGGCTTTGTATATATTGTACACATCGTTACTAAGTAAGGAAGATGAAGTCCTCGTTCTGTTTCCCAATTATTCAAGCAATGTGGAGATACCAAACGCACTTGGACTGAATTATAAGAAAATACAAGTATCATTTGACCGGAATTGGAAAATAGATTGGGATGAATTGGAGAAAAGAATAACTCCGAAGACAAAAATGATCAGTCTTACCTATCCACACAATCCTACAGGACAAACATTGAATGCCGATGATATTCACTCATTTACCGGACTGATAGAGAAATACAACCTTTGGGTATTGGTAGATGAAACCTACCGCGATGCCTGTTTTATGACTCCTTATCCTTTATTGGCCAGCCATTCCCCTAAGATGATCAGCGTCATTTCATTTTCAAAAGGCATGGGATTGCCAGGCTTGAGAATGGGTGCCATCATTCATCAAGATACTATTTTGATGGAAAAGTATCTGGCTGCAAAAGAATTGATCTATATCGCAAACCCTCCGATCGAAGAAGAGATCGCTTATCATTTTTACAAAGACAAATCCGTTTATTTGAAGAAAATACATGAGGGCAATCAGAAGAACCTTTTAATTCTAAAAGAATGGTTGCAGCAAGAAACTCGCGTCGAATGTGTACTGCCGCAAGGAGGAGTCGTAGCGTTTCCCAGGATGGTCAAACTCAATTTGGATATGAAATTATTTTATAAAAAACT
>CALMKY010000291.1 GCA_937867195.1 uncultured Saprospiraceae bacterium
CAAGAGGCCAGGAAATGTCTAATCAGCAAGGTCTGATTTTAGTCGACACCAAATACGAATTTGGAAGATATCATGGTAAAATCTATCTCATCGATGAAGTACATACTCCTGACAGTTCCCGGTACTATATCCTCGATGGCTACCCGGAGCGACAGGATAAAGGAGAACATCAAAAACAACTTTCCAAAGAATTTGTACGTGAATGGTTGATGGATCATGGCTTTCAGGGTAAAGAAGGTCAGCAAATGCCTTCTATGCCCGATGAATTTGTTCGATTGGTGTCCGAGCGATATATCGAATTATATGAGAAAGTTACCGGCAAAGAATTTATAAAAGAAAGTAACGGGGGGACGATCGAATCCAGTGTACAGGATGCTTTGAACGGTTTGAAATAAACTTACTGGTTCTGACTCTGATTCTGTTGGTTGATCTGCTCTCCAAAGTATTCACTAAATCGGCGTAGATCCGTTGCCAGATTTTTATTCTGCGTGGCATTGGCAAAAGTCTCAGCCAATGATTTTAATGTAAAATAGACCATTTGATTCATCTCATGTACTTGCATGTCTTTGGTCCACAGATCTATTTTCAAAGTATCTCCGTGATGGCCGTCGTACAGTGAAAGTAAAAATGCTTTGACCTCTTGTTTTTCTCCTGCTTCAGGTCCATCTTCCGCGAGCCAGGTAATCTTGGATGGTATTTTATGATCGTCGAGCGTGACTTCGAGTATGATTTGATTTGTATCCGACATCTTGTATTTTTTTTATTTCAAATCTCCCTTGGCATCCCGGTCCAATACCGTCATGATCTGCTCTACTTTTAAATTTTTGGCAATGATCTTCCTCTCTTTATTGATCAGATATATCTCGGGAGTATTGTCTACGTAATATTTAGCATAGACTGCTTTATTGGTTGGATCAAACACATTGGTAAACCCTTCCATGTGGTATTGAGCAATGAATTTTTTCCACTCAGCATCCGTCGTATTGACTGCAATCGTAAACATGCTCACGCCGCGGGCTTTGAGTTTAGGCAACATAGCAGCTAATTCGGGAGTCGCTTTTTGACAATGTTCACAATCCGTATGAAATAAATACACGATGATGTAGGGTGTATGAATTTCGTAAATGGATTTGGTGGCACCGGTAGGATCTTTGGCGACTACATCCGGTGCTTTTTGATTGAGCAGGCAGTGTGACATTTCTTCGGCCCGTTGTTGCAAATAATTAAAATCGCCCTGACTTAACCAGGGAGCCGATTGACGGGTATAATAATGCTTGATGACGTGTGAGAATACAGCTTCACCATCCATCAATGTCGTCTTGCCGGGTTCATACTTGATTAAAAAATAATTACTGAGATATTTAAATATTTCAGGGTTACCCAACGTCTGTGGCAATACCTGATCCATATATTTAATCAACGAATCCTGGTGTTGAGGTACCAAATCCTGAAAAAACTGCTTTACTTTATTTCCGACCAGGGGTGTATTCATTAATCGTACATCTTTAAAGTCAAAGTTTTTCCAATACTCGTTTCTGAAAATAAAGGATTGCCTGTTAAAATCTACATTTCCATTTTTGTCCTTTACATCAGCGACCGCAGGATTCTGTCCTGCCAGTCTAAACTTGATTGCAAATGAACCCGGATATTTAGCTTCAAAATCATTTAATTGTTTGATTCTCGCAGCTCTGATTTCATCATTTTTCTTGTTTAAGGCAATTGTGGCAGGATCGCCCGGACCTTTACCGGATGCAGCATTGCGTATCGGTGTCAACTCTCTTTCCTGAATCACTTGCGTATTCAATACCTGGTACAAAATATCATTATCATCAGACCCGGTGACTTTCATATTACCGATCAGATCAGAGGCATTGGTTTTCATTTCAAATCGTTGATCTTTATCGAGGATCATCTGAAAATTCTGATTATCAGGCAACACAATAAAATACAACCCTGGATTGTAAGCCGTATCTCTTTTGAGTCTGAATTTCCCACCGGTTGTAATGGTCATCGTATCGGCCAGATAATTTTGGTCGCCATAAATCCCTACTAATTGTGCTTTACCATTTGCAAACCCTTCCACCTGGAAATGAATCTCTGGGCTGGGGATATTGGCGACCAGGGATGCTATCGAGGAAGCCTGGGCAGCAGCAGCATTATTTTGAGATTGTGATTTGGATGCATCTTCACTGGAAAGGGGTGTATTATTGGGAGTTGTCGTCGCGGAAGGGTTGTTTTTGCAGGCAAATAAAATTGCAATTATCAGAATTATCATTGGCAAAATGGATTTAGTCTGAATCATAAACCGTGATATAAAGTTTTTTTTGGAGTTGCAAAAATATCATATATCAGGCAACTTAATTGTAAAGAAAAACCTAATTACAAAAAACTCAAAAAGAGAAACAGGCTAATTCCCAACCATCCTACAAGCGATGCTGACCCATTTTACTGATGTAATGACTATCCATAGCTTTGTTTTGTAAATGCGATGGTAATAGTACTTTGCCATCCAGATGCAGGCAAAACAATATTCCCGCTTTGTACTCTTATACCCTGTTTGTACATTTAGTTTATGAAGTCAGCAATCCTCTTTATATACATTTTTCTAAATTCAATTTTCGTATACACACAAAATTCTACCGGTCAGGTCATCACGGAGGTGATTCATTCAAAAGCTCTGGAGCACCAGGTCGAGGATTCACCTGACCGGAAAGTCTCGATCTATTTGCCACCCGGCTATGATATGGCGATTACCCGGTATCCCGTCATTTACTATTTACACGGTTTCATGAGTCATTCAGATATCAATGATCAAATGAAAAAAATCCTCGATACCGCGATCTTAATGAAAAAGATTAAACCGTTTATTTTTGTTATTCCCGATGAGTTTACCACATACGAAGGAAGTTTTTACTCCAATTCATCCCTCACCGGCAACTGGATAGATTTTACCGCTAAAGAATTAGTGGATTATATCGATCAACATTATAAAACATTAGCCAATAAAGAAAGTCGGGGTCTTGGCGGTCACTCAATGGGAGGCTATGGCACCATCCGGATCGGTATGATGTACCCGGATGTTTTCGGGACGATGTATGCTTTAAGTCCCGGATTACTGGCATTAGTGAAAGAGTTTAGCCCTGAAAGTGATTCCTATAAAGAACTTTCAAAAATCAAAACCCATGAAGAACTCAATAAGACCTATTATCCAAAAGTAATCGTCGCGGTCGCCAGAGCCTGGAGTCCCAATCCGGACCATCCACCTTTTTACTGTGACCTGCCGTTTACCTATCATGGAGACAGTTTAATCACGAATCAAAGAATACTGGATCTATGGAATCGCAACTTGCCTACCAAAATGGTAGATCAATACGCTGACAATCTCAAAAAGTATAATGGTATAAAATTAGATTGGGGACGAAATGATTTTCCAAGGTTTCATCTCCAATGCATGATGTTAAGTCAACAAATGGAAAAAATTGGGATCGAGCATTATGCAGAAGAATACATTGGCAATCACACAAACAAACTGTGGACGATCGACGGTAGAGTACTCAATGATTTTCTGCCATTCTTTAACGATCATCTAAAATTTTAGATTTATTCTATGATGACGGTATACGGCATTTTTATCATTACTACTTTCATTGTATTTATACTCACCAAGCGTATGTCGGTGCTGACCGCTATGATCATTGTGCCTGTCTTCTTTACTTTGGTAGCTGGATTTCATATCAAAGACATAGGGGAATACAGCCTTGCCGGAATTAAACAAGTAGCCCCTACCGGTGTATTGCTGATGTTTGCGATCTTATACTTCAGCATCATGCTGGATGCAGGCCTCTTTTCTCCTTTGATCGGTTTTATTTTACAGCAAGTAAAAAACGATCCTCTAAAAGTAATTCTTGGTACGGCACTGCTTACGATGATCGTACATTTAGATGGTGATGGTACCGCCACCTTTATGATTGTATTATCAGCCTTCATGCCCATCTACAAACAGTTGAAGATTCACCGAATGATATTACCGTGTATTGTTGCACTGAGCGTAGGGCCCATGCATTTGGTTCCGTGGTCGGGCACTTCGGCCAGGGCGTTGTCGGTCATGAAATCGGACATTCCGCATCTTTTTAATCCCAATATCTATTCAATGATCGCCGGCATTTCTTGGGTATTTTTCGTTGCCACGGTACTGGGCTTACAAGAAAGGAAAAGATTAGGACGTATTGAATTGATACCAGCTGAAAAGGTGAATCTTGTGAATCATCCTACAAGATCGAAATGGATCTGGTTTAATGCAATCCTCACCATCAGTCTGGTATTTTGTCTAGTAAAAAATTTTATTCCTCCGGTAGTTCTATTTATTTTCGCAAGTGTCATTGCCCTCCTCGTAAACTATCCGGGTATTCGGGATCAACAGCATATCCTAAAATCGCATGCCGCAAATATTTTCATTGTGGTCAGCCTGATCTTTGCTGCCGGCATTCTATCGGGAATATTGAATGGCACCAAAATCATAGATTCGATGGCAAATGATATGGCGCATATAATACCAGCCTCCAAATCAAATTTATTGCCATTGTTTACAGCCCTCACCAGTATGCCTTGCAGTGTCATCTTTACTCCGGATGCCTATTATTTTGGTGTCATACCGGTGCTTGCAAAATCAGCCAGTCAATTCGGGATGGATTCATTAGAAATAGCCAGAGCCGGATTATTAGGTCAGATGACGGTGGGATTTCCAATCAGTCCATTGACCGGATCAACATTTTTACTGATTGGCATGTGCGGGGTAGAATTAGGCGAACATCAACGATATACCTTTCTGTGGGCATGGGGTACTACCATCGTGATGACCTTAACAGCCATACTGAGTGGTTCGATTCATATTTAAATATCATTAGGATTGAAAAAGAAATTAAGGATAGGTTGTGGCGCGGGTTTCTCCGGTGATCGATTGCAACCTTCTGTAGATTTAATCAAAGAGGGGCAATTGGATTATCTGGTGTTGGAATGTCTTGCTGAAAGAACCATTGCTTTGGCGCAAAAACGAAAACTGGCAGATCCCACCAAAGGATATGATGCATTATTAGAATCAAGAATCCGCACTTTATTACCTTCCTTGGTCCAAAATAAAACCCGCTTAATTACCAATATGGGGGCAGCCAATCCGCTAGCTGCGGGTTATAAAATAATAGAAATTGCGAAGGAATTATCGTACAATATATCCGTTGCCGTCTTAACCGGTGATGATGTTCTGAATTACATTACACTGAATCAAGACAAACTCTCAACGCTTGAAACCAATCAACTTTTATCGGAATACGACATCGTCTCAGCTAATGCTTATCTCGGATATGATGGAATCCTGGAAGGTTTAAAAACCAATGCCGATATCATCATCACGGGTCGGGTGGCCGATCCTTCTTTATTCCTTGCACCTATGATCTATGAATTTAATTGGATGGAAGATGATTGGAATTTATTGGGCCAGGGTACTATCATAGGGCACCTGCTGGAATGTGCAGGTCAGGTAACAGGTGGATATTTTGCTGATCCGGTGATGAAACCCGTAGAAAATTTATCCCGGTTAGGACATCCTATTGCTCAAATCGATCCGGAAGGCAATCTGATATTATCTAAAATTGAAGGAAGCGGGGGCACGATCAACAGCATGACCGTGAAAGAACAGCTCTTATATGAAGTAATTAATCCGTCTGAATATTTTACTCCGGATGTCATTGCCAATTTTACTACCGTCAGAATCCGTCAAACGCCCGATGAGAATATTATGGTGGACGGAGGTACCGGCAAAATCAAACCACCTAAATTAAAAGTAAGTATAGGATATAAAGCCGGATATATCGGAGAAGGTGAAATTTCGTATGCGGGTGCAAACGCTTATGGCAGAGCAGAGCTTGCCGCCCAAATCGTAAAAGATAGATTATCAGATAAAATAAGAAAAATCCAAATCGATTATATTGGATACGACAGTTTACATAAAAATAATAACCTAGTCAGACCTATTCCATACGAAGTAAGATTAAGAATAGCCGGCATGACCGATGAATTAGAAATAGCTGAACTCATTGGCAACGAAATAGAAGCATTGTATACAAATGGTCCGGCTGCAGGAGGTGGAGTACGGAAATATACTCAACAAGTCATTGGAATTGTATCTACCTTGATAGATCGAAACATGGTCTCACCCAAGATCACCTTATTATCTATATGAAATTATATGAATTGGCTCACAGTCGGGCCGGAGACAAAGGAGATACATTGACACTTTCATTGATTCCTTACGATGAAAAAGATTATGAATTATTATGTGACCAAATCACGGTGGAGAAAGTGAAAAATCATTTCAAGGGTATTGTAACGGGAGAAATCATTCGATATGAGCTGCCACTGATCCATTCACTGCTTTTTGTTTTGCACGGAGCTTTGAATGGTGGAGTCACTACTTCTTTATCATTGGATGCACATGGGAAATCGCAGAGTTATGCGTTTTTGGAGATGGAAATCGATCGTTAGGGCTATTTTACAATACTTCCATTCTCAGCCCCGGCGGGAGGAATAGCGAAATAAAGTGTACCGTCTATATTCTCAGATAATAAAATCATTCCATTGGACTCGATTCCTTTCATTGCACGCGGCGCCAGGTTAGCGACGACGACGACTCGTTGGCCGGGTAAATTGGATGGATCAAAATATTTTGCAATACCACTTACAATCGTACGTTTCTCAAATCCCAGGTCAACCGTCAACTTTAATAGTTTGTCAGCCTTGGCTACTTTATCTGCCGTCAGGATCGTTCCCACCCTCAAATCTATTTTAGCAAAATCATCGATTGTGATTTCTGGCTTGAGGGGTACACTGCTGACAGGTGGAGGCGTATTCAATGCTTTAGATTTTTCCAGTTTATCTTTTTGTGCAGCCGTCCATGCATCGTCGACGCGCGTAAAAAGATGCATGGGTTCGCCAATCTTATGACCTTCTTTCAATAATAATTCACCTTCGGACAATGCATCCAACATCTCATTCATTTCATTCTTATCGTGCAGTAAAGGCAATCCGAGAGCTGTCCTCATTTTATCCGATGTAACCGGCATAAAGGGTCTCACCGCATAACTCAAGGCAGCAGATAATTGAGCGCAAAAATTGAGTACCACTTTTACAGATTCAGGATCTGTTTTTTCTTTCTTCCATGGTTCATTTGCCTGGAGAATTGCATTGCCGGTTGAAGACAGATCCATCATACTCTTGAGTGCATCCCGCATTCTAAATTCCCGGATACTTTGATTCATATCTTGCACCCGATCAAAAATATTAAGCATTTCGACTTCATGGAACGAATCAAAATCAGGGTCTTCAGTACCTACAAATCCTTTATCCGGATTAAATGCTGGTAGAGTGCCTCCATAATATTTATTGATCAAAACCACCACCCGGTTAAAGAAATTAGCCAGGTTATTGACGAGTTCATTATTATTAGCTTCCTGATATCCCTTCCATAGAAATTCACTGTCGCGTTGCTCCGGCATATTTTTAATCAGGTAATAACGCATCACATCGATTTTATCCGGATTGGCCTCAGCAAAATCATTGATCCATACAGCCCAGTTGCGCGAAGTGGACACTTTGTCTCCCTCAAGATTCATAAACTGATTGGCCGGGACATTGATCGGAAGATTAAACCCTCCATGTGTTTTTAAGATGGCAGGGAATATCAAACAATGAAACACGATATTGTCTTTACCTATAAAATGCAATAAAGCAGTTTCATCATCCATCCAGTATTTTTTCCAATCCTCTTGGTTGGCGTTGCACCATTCTTTGGTGGCACTGATGTAACCGATCGGTGCATCCATCCATACATATAATTTTTTTCCCGCAGATCCCGGGATTTCCTGTGGTACATCGATACCCCAGTCAAGATCACGTGTCATGGATCGAGGTTCCAGACCATGGTCAAGCCACGATTTACATTGACCGAGTACATGCTGCTTCCATTCATCTGCATAATGATGCTCTACCCCATCCAGTTTACCTGTCTCAATCCATTCTTTAAGCCATTCCTGATGATTATTTAATGGTAAATACCAATGCTTGGTAAGTTTTTTAATCGGTTTGCTTCCACTCAGTGTGGAAATCGGGTCTATCAAATCGTTTGGACTTAATGTCGAACCACATCGCTCACATTGGTCTCCGTAGGCATTTGGATTCTTACAAACTGGACAAGTACCTTTGATAAAACGATCTGCTAAAAATTGATTGACTTCGGCATCATAATACTGTTCGCTTTCCTGTTCGGTAAATTCTCCTTTACGATACAGTTCTCTGAAAAAATCCTGGCTGGTTTCATAGTGAATCGGAGCTGTGGTTCTATGATAAATATCAAATGCGATGTTCATGTATTCAAATCCTTTGCGTAACTCTTCATGGAATTGATCTACGATGGCCCTGGGCGTCGTACTTTCTTTACGTGCTTTGACGGCGATCGCTGCACCGTATTCATCACTACCGCATACCCATAAGACTTCTTTACCGGTTAATCGGAGCATGCGAACGAAGATGTCAGCAGGTAAATAGGCCCCTGTAAGATGACCTATATGCAGTGGTCCATTGGCATAGGGTAAAGCGGATGTGATTAAATACCTCTTGATCTCCTTCATTAGAAAGTGCGCAAAGGTAACTTAAAGTGTTGAAGTGGAGAAGTGTCCTTGAATAGGGTCTTATAATTTAAGGTCATCTCTAAAAGATTACGATTAAAACTTAGACTTACCCATTTATACACATCATCACTTCAACATTTTCAATATCCTACTTAACTACTATGAATTAAAAAATACCTATATTTACCAACCAAAAAAATCATTTCTCAAAATCTTAAACAATTCCTGATATGTCTAACTACAAATTTGAAACATTGCAATTACATGCTGGTCAACAGATAGACCCTACGACTAAATCCAGAGCAGTACCGATCTATCAAACCACATCCTATGGATTTGATAATTCTGATCACGCTGCGAATCTTTTTGGCCTTCGTCAATTTGGTAATATCTATACCAGGATTATGAATCCTACGACCGATGTTTTAGAACAACGCATTGCCGCGTTGGAGGGTGGCGTTGCAGCCCTGGCAGTCGGTTCGGGACAAGCAGCACAGTTTCTTGCTTTAAATAATATATTACAAGCCGGAGATAATTTTGTTAGTACATCCTATTTGTACGGGGGGACTTATAATCAATTTAAAGTTTCATTTAAAAGATTAGGCGTCGAAGCGCGGTTTGCAGATGGGGATACGGTACCAGCTTTTGAAAAATTAATAGATAAAAATACGAAAGCGATTTATCTTGAAACCATTGGCAACCCCAGATTAAACATTCCCGATTTTGAAGCGATCTCGGCCATGTGTAAAAAGCATGATTTGCCGTTAATAGTCGATAATACATTTGGTGCGGGTGGATATTTATTTCAGCCTTTGAAACATGGAGCCCATGTAGTGGTTCATTCTGCCACTAAATGGATTGGTGGCCATGGTACCAGCATCGGAGGGCTCATCGTCGATGGAGGGAATTATAATTGGGGCAACGGTAAATATCCTCAATTTACTGAACCAAGTGAAGGGTATCATGGCATGAAGTTTTGGGAAATTTTTGGTGAAGGGAATCCACTCGGAATGCCAAACGTTGCTTTTATCATACGCACCCGCGTTGAAGGCCTTCGTGATTTTGGTCCTGCTCTCAGTCCATTCAATTCATTTTTGTTTTTGCAGGGATTGGAAACATTGAGCCTAAGAGTAGAAAGACATGTTCAGAATGCATTAGCTCTTGCTCAATGGCTGGAATCCCATCCGGGAGTGGAGTTTGTATGGTATCCGGGATTGAAAAGCAGTCCATACCATGCGCTAGCCAAGAAATATCTTACAAATGGATTTGGAGGTATCTTGCAATTTGGTATAAGAGGAGGAGTAGAGAATGGAAAGCATCAACGAACTATTGGGCAGGGGCTTTTCCCTCTGGAGGGATAACCTCAACCTCTGCCTGCCCCATCTCCTGGGATTCTTCTTCTCCCTGATGGCTCTTTTTATCGGCCTGATGGCGATCATATTCTCGGGAATCATGCCACTGCAGGGCTTCAATGAGACTGCTCTGCAGGAGATGCAAAATACAGAGGACTTAGAGATCCTCTCCCATCAGATGG
>CALMKY010000292.1 GCA_937867195.1 uncultured Saprospiraceae bacterium
TGACAACAATCATATTCTCTTTCATGCGTACGTCGCCCGCATATGATGGATTTCCTGTACCATCCATGATAATGAAATCTTTAAACAAGGTGGTTTGGGTCAGAGAATGGGCATAAATGAAAATGAAACCCAGCAGAAAATGAAACTTATACATAGTCTAATAAAAGTAGGAATAGTTGTTCACTTGTTGAAATGATCTATTTCTAATTCCGATCGTCATCAAGATCATTCCCTTACAAACCTCAGGTTATTGAACGCCAAAAAATAATTCATTGGCATCCGTAGTTCATCCCCGTTCATCGTTAATTCAATTCCTTCGAAACTCACTTGTTCCAGGGAAGGCTTCAACGTAATTTCAAAATGTGTATTGCGATTCAGGTGATCCCTGATTTTCGTGGGAATATCGGCATAGAGTTCATGTTTAATAAATACACTATCGGGATCAGGCTTTGATATTTTAATAATTCCATTCTGATTGGTTTCATACTTTTCTCCCTGATCTTTATAAAAAGCAATGGCCGAAGTATATTTCATCAAATATTCATTGGGGGCATTTACTTTTATTTCAATATCATGACTTGAATTATTTTGATGCAGAATTTCAACATCGTGTCCGGGAATTTTATCACTTTGCAATTGTATTAGGCCGTTGTGTAAAGTATATTTGCCCGTCGCCGTCCGATCGATGGCCCCATAGGACATAAAAAAATTAAATTTACCCTCTTTGCTAAATTGAAAAGCACAGGCCATATCGTGCACTCCAATCAGTCTATAAACCCCATCCAAACTTTGACCTTCAGCCATATTTATAAAAATAAGAAAATATAATAACTACTTCATATATTCATTTTCACAGCCTGCTTGATCGCACTTACCTTCATGCCATTGGGTATAAAATTATTTTCCCTGGACTACTATCACAAATTCCCCTTTTATGGTTCCTTCCTTCTCAAAATACTCTTTTACTAAAGCTACATTACCTGTTTTTACTTCTTCAAATTTTTTAGTGAGTTCCCTGCAAACAGCGATCGGACGATCAGGACCACAATGCTCTGTCAACTCTTCCAGACATTTAATCAAACGATGAGGTGATTCATATACTATAAATGTATTTTCAAGCGTCGAGAGATATTTCAATCTGGTCTGCCTTCCTTTTTTGTGAGGAAGAAAACCTTCAAAATGAAATGGCTCCGTTGGTATTCCGGAGGTCACCAATGCATTGATTAATGCACTTGCTCCCGGTAATACGGTCAATGGAATATTCTCTTTCCTGCAGGCACGGACCAATAGAAATCCCGGATCGGAGATTCCCGGCATACCTGCATCACTTACCAATGCGATTTCTTTTCCGCTTTTAAGATCAGATATGATCATGGGCAATTTACCATGTTCATTGTGATCATGAAAAGAATGCAGTGGTTTATTGATTTGGTAATGTTGTAAAAGCGACAGACTGGTGCGGGTATCTTCGGCTAGTATATAATCCACCCCGTTGAGTACTTTCACAGCCCGGTAGGTCATATCTTCCAGATTGCCGATGGGTGTCGGCACCAGGTATAACATTTTATTTTTTTTCAGTGAGTGAAAATTCGAAATATTCCATGATGGGATTGATCAAAATTTTATCGCATGCTGTTTTGACGATGGATTCTGCCTCAGCTTTATCTTTTGCATCGACATCCATCTGTATATTTTTTCCTACTCTGACTCCGGAGCATGATTCGAGGCCGATTCTTTTGAGGTTATTAGTTACTGTCTTGCCCTGAGGGTCCAGTAAAACTTTATGTGGCATGACTCTGACCTGTGCTTCAAACTTCATGATGATTTTCTGTATAAAATGAAGGACAAAATTACGTAAATGAATGGAAGTAGGAGGAATGCAATTCCTTTGAATACAATCGCCGCAAGAATAGATAATACAATGAATGCCATCAGGATGACTCTGTTATTTGGTTCGGCAGTCAGACTTTTGATCCCAAACATTTTAATAGGAGCATGCATCAAAATACAAAGTAAGATGACCAACCCCAATAAGAAATATGCATTGCTGATGAATTCAAAAAACATTCCCTGACCGTTGGCATGGATCAGCATGGCCCCCACGGATACAATGGTGGCAGTAGGAGTGTTAAGCCCTATAAACCCGGTCGTTTGCCTCGAATCTATATTGAATCTTGCTAACCGCAGGGCCGCTCCCAGAGTATATAAAAAACCTCCGAATGCCAATACGATGCCCGATCCCATTCCAAAATCGGACTCCAATCCGTATCGAATTAATTGAAAAAAAATAGCACCGGGCACCACACCAAACGATACTACATCAGCTAATGAATCCAATTCTTTGCCCAGTACACTATGTACCTGTAATATTCGTGCTACCATTCCATCAAACATATCACACAAACCTGCCGCCAAGAGCAACCAAAACACGATTGAATACTGCTGGGTAAATACAAAATATAACGCCATGCAACCCAGGAAAAGATTGGCTAATGTCAGGAGGTTGGGAATATTGTTTTTAATCATCTGATGCTGGTCATTGCCTGATGGTTACTTATTCGGGCCATACAAGTTGTGAATGATTTAAGGTTGTCAAAATGAATTCAGTCACAAAATTACCAAAATAACCAGACCATTTATTTACCTATCTTTGAAAAAGAAAATTTAACGAAGGGGCTTATCATTTATTTATTTCTTTTGGAAGATCCATAAAATTTAAGATTTCCAAAACAAACGCGTTGAAATCAATCAGATATTCTCCATCGTTAATAATCAGTGTACTGAGGTAAAGAGATGAAAAGAGTTTATGTATTGATGTCGATGGTGTTGGGGATAATATCGGATCTGTATGCACAGCCTTCCAATGATTTTTGTCTTGATGCCATCCGGATTGATAACGTCACTAAATATTGTTCCAAAGCAGGAGAGTTTACCAATGCAGGTGCCACGTTTGACCCAATGAATGGTGATTTTGATAAACCTTCGTGTTGGAAAGATGCTAATGCTGACGTTTGGTTTAGATTTACAGCCATTGCTACCGATGTCCAGATTACCGTAAATGGAAACTCACTTAAAAAGCCGGAAATTGCGATGTATGCCGGATCGTGCAGTTCCGGATCAGAATTAATCTGTGATGGCGGAGCAGATAATAGCAATGGGACTACCGTGTATCGAGGTGGCCTAACCATAGGAGGCACGTATCGAATACGGGTCAACAGTGGTCTTGGACAAAATGGTACCTTTCAGTTATGTGTAAATAATTACAATCCACCCAAGACTCAAAACGGAGATTGCGCCACGGGTACCATCCTCTGTAATACAGATCCTTTCCATGTATTAAGTGTTACTGGTTTTGGATCCATCCGGGACGAAGCTGATAATACCTGTCTGGACCTGGACAATTCAGATCCGCTAAACAATCAATCTGAGACCAATTCAACCTGGTTTAAATGGACTGCAAAAAACAACGGTACATTGGGATTTGTAATCACTCCTGAAATCATAGGGGATGACATCGATTTTGCATTATACGAAATGGATAATCTAAACACTTGTGCAAATAAAAAATTATTGCGATGTGTTGCAACCGGATGTCAACAAACCAAAACCACAGCATCCTGCCTTAGCCAGGGATGTTTAGGTCCTACCGGATTACGGGATGGTGATGGTGATACCGGAGAAAATGCAAATTGTGATCCCGGTGAAAATGGCTTTGCCAAATCCATCACGATGACCCAAGGAAAAAGCTACGCCCTGATCATCAATAATTACACCACCGGTGGACATGGATTCTTTATGGAGTTTACCGGCGATGGTCAATTTCAAGGACCCACGGCAAAATTTGCAGTAGCTCCTGAATCAGGCCTAAAATGTTCTCAGCCATTCACGATCAGCGACAGTTCCTTCTTTGGAGGCGGCAATATTGTAAAATACACATGGAATTTCGGTGACGGCGCTCTTCCATCTGAAGTAGGCAGTGGTAAAGGCCCATTTACGATCAACTATAATTCTTACGGACAAAAGACCATTGTACTGGTTGTAGAATCGGATCTTGGTTGTAGCGAAATATTTACCAAAACTATTAATGTACTTCCATGCTGCGAAGACTTGCCCAATTTAAAAATTAACCCCATTGCAAAAGATCAGGTATGCAATGGAATTCCGACAGGATCCATCGTCTTGGGTGGTACAGGAGGTACACCGGACTATCAATTTAGCTTTAATAATTCAACTTTTAAAAGGCAGACGACCTATGGAAATTTAGGAAAAGGATCTTATTTATTGAAGATACTGGACTCACACGGGTGTCGCGATTCGGTGACCGTTACACTTAAAGAGCCTCCTCCGATTACTGTTGATGTCGGACCGGATCTGACCGGAAGACTGGGATATGAAGTGACACTCAAAGGAAGTTATATATCCTCCCAGCAAATTAAAACGATCCGGTGGATACCTCCAAACGGAGTCAAATGCGATTCTTGTCTGATGACAGATGTCATACCACCGGGCAGCACGCTATATAAATTGCAAATCATAAGCATAAACGGATGTGTGGCCGAAGACAGCCTTTTTATCAACGTATCCATCGACCGGGCATTGTTCACTCCGAATGTTTTCACACCCGACAAAGACGGTAGGAATAAACTATTCAAATTCTATGGCAATCGAGCCATCCGTGGTATTGAATATTTACGAGTCTACAACCGATGGGGAGGACTCGTGTATGAAGGGAAAGACCTCAACATCAATGATGAGACCCAAGGATGGAACGGAACTAATAAAGATGGCGCACCACTACCTCAAGGTGTGTATGCATATATAGCATCGGTCGTCTTTGTCGATAATATTTCAAGAATAATCAAAGGAGATGTCACGTTACTTCGCTAGCTTACTTTTATTTATATTTTTATATGGCTGTGAATCCGAAGCAGATCTGATGTCGGAAGCCAATCGTAAAAAAGGGAGTGAAGAACTAGTCTCAGATGTTAGGATGAAATACACTGACAGTGGGAAAATTAAAGTAATGCTCAAAGCACCTACGATCAGGCGATTTGAAAAAGAACACAATGATATGCAAGAGTTTATCGATGGTATCTATACTGAGTTTTATGATGACTCCAGTAAACTGAAGGCAACCTTGACTGCAGATTATGCCATCCGGGATGCCAACAGAAGGACAATGACTGCCCGGAATAATGTAAAGCTTGTATCAGCAGTCGATAAAACAAA
>CALMKY010000293.1 GCA_937867195.1 uncultured Saprospiraceae bacterium
CTTGAGTTTGAGGTAAGTTTGTAGAGTTATTGGCATCATTATCGGATTCAAACCCTTTAGATCCCGATTGATCAGCTATCGTAAGATCACGGGCACTGAAGCCAAACTGTACTTTACCTGAGAAACCATTATCTGTATCAAAATCATCATCGATGCCTCTATAGGCGATCAGATATTTTGCATTTACCGTGCCACCAAACCACTCATAGCTATCATCATTGGCATACGATACTTGTACATGGTCTATTTTAGTACCATTTCCTACAGCATACAAGGAAAGACCATTGATTTCATTATTAGGGCTTAGAGCTACACCTGCATATTCTATGCGCACGTAGCTGAGTACACCACTGTTATCGGCGTCATTTGTCTGACCTTCCACTGCTGATACTTGTGTAGTGGGTCCGCCTTCTACGACTGGAAGTTTACTTGCATCCGTTACGCCGGTAGCGGCATTATGTCTTGCTTTACCACATAATACCAGTCCGCCCCAATCTCCTAGATTACGTAGACCTGGAGCTAATGCTGATGTGAATATGATTGGTTTATCTGCAGTACCCTGGGCCATGATTTTAGAGCCTGGTTCAAAGATTAATGTTCCTTTAGATAGCTTATCCCCTTTGATGATGGTACCCGGTTCAATTGTAACGGTAACACCACTTCTTATATACACGAAATTGGATACCAGATAAAAACTATCTGCTTTAAGTGTAATATTAGTAGTAATAGGTCCTGATAATATATTGGACGTACCTTTTCCCAATACGGTGGTGACATTAAAAGGCGTACCATACGTTGCTGTTTTACCACCAGTGGTTACCGAAATGGTTTGATTACCTGTGATACCATCCGGTACTTGTGTTACGATAGTAGTTGCGTTTGCAAATGAAATCGTTGCACTTGTATTTCCAAATTTTACCTGGTTATCAGCTATGGTTGCTCCGAATGCGGTACCGGTGAGGGTAATGACATCACCGGCTTTTCCGGAGTTGGTTGATACATTTGTTATGGCCAGAGTGGAGGTGGGGACTACTACGTTGAATGGATTGATATAACTAGCAGATTGACCTCCTGTGGTTACCGTTATAATTTGATTTCCTGAAATTCCACTCGGTACCGTTACAATGATGGTAGTAGAATTGGCAATCTGTATGGTTGCTGCAGTGGATCCAAAACTCACTGTATTTTCAGCCGCTGTCGCACCAAAACCGGTTCCCAGAATAGTTACCTGATCACCTGCTTTGCCTGTAATGGGCGTGACATTATTAATTAATAATTCGATTTCTTTTTTCTTGCATCCCATCCAAAGGGTAGAGGCGAACAGGATACCCAGTAAAATAATAAATGTATTTTTTTTCATTGCGTAAGTAAATTTTATTGAATTAGATTTCAATGCAAAGATTGAAACGCCATATTATGTGCGTGTTATTTCAACATTAAGGAATTATGAAGTCTCTTTATATTATGTTCATTTATTGTTACCTAAGGCTTAAATTAAAGCTTAAGCTTTAAGCCGGCGTTATAATAGGAACCACGGCGGTAATCAGCAAAATGAGGGTCCAGGGCTGCATTAAACTTATTGTCTTTTGCATCAGGACTGTCTTGCAATAAGAGGACTCTTTGATTGAGCAAATCGGATATACCAAAAGTGAGTGAAAGAGTTCGGCTCAGGTTTTTGGTTACTGTTAAATCAATCGTGTGTCTTGGCATTTCTACCACTTCAGAGATGGGTGGATTACCACTACCAATATAGACGATGCGTGGACCAAATACATTATACAATGCCGATAACTGCCAATCTCTGTATTGATAATAAGCGCCCAGATTAACTACATACGGTGACTGGCCTTGTAATTTGCGTTTAGGCGTCCAGGATTGAGTAGCATCTACATCTACTTCACTTTTGATCAAGGAAGTATTGAAGAGTACAGATATATTATCTAAAAACCTTGAACCGAAGAAATTTAATTTTTTACGAACATCTATTTCGATCCCATATGCTTTTGCACTTGGAGCATTGGTAAAGGTAAAGGCAAGATTGCTTGGGTTGTTGGCTATGGTCGCTTCAATTGGATTAGTAAAATGTTTGTAAAATAAACCCGCATGGATGTTTTCACCTTCTGCAGGATAATATTCATATCTAAGATCAATATTGTCTATATCGGATGTTTTCAATACAGTACCGACGGTACCATTCCCCGCAGATGGCAAATAAAGAGATCCATAATTCAATGAGTTTACATCAAAGTCGTAATAAACAAAAGGAGCCCATTCTCTGAATTCTGGTCTGTTGAGCGTACGGCCATAAGCTAATCTTACCAATGATTTTGAATTAAAATTATAGCTCAAGGTTAAAGACGGCAGTAGTTTATTGGTAATGACATCCTGATTGATCGGTGTACCATTGAGCCCGGCGACGATGGACTGCTCGTTATGCTCTAATCTTGCACCCGTTACGATTTTTAGTTTACCAAATTCAATATTGGCTGCCAGGTAACCAGCAGCTAATTTGTTAGCTGCGTCATAACTGTAATTTGGTTTAACTCCTGATTTTGTAGAAATACTATTGCCATCTTCCTGCAAGGAAAGTCCATAAGTGTTTTCTACATTATTATTATTAAAGATTTGATTGATCGGCAGATTAATCAACCGGTTATAATTATTATTCAGGAAAGAAAGTGAATAACCAAATTGTCTTGCCATAAAAGTTCTTGATTTGTCTTCGTAATAACCTCCGAATTTTATTTCAAAGTTTTCATTGAACTTTTTTAATATATTTAAATTTGCGCTATAAATATTTTCATTGAGGTGTTGATACAATCTCGATCCCGAAAATAGATCGACTCCTCCTTGAGGAAGTATTGCTTCTTTAGAATTAAAATTATATTGTGTGCGGCGGTAATCCGGTTCTTGCTTATTACTATTGGCATATCCAAGTACCCAATCTAATTGGATATCATTATCGGCACCAAATGTATGATTGCCTGCTATTTGGCCATTATACGTAAACCTGCTTTGATACCCCATGGCATAACTGTATTTTGTCTGGTTTTGACCTTGTTCGTCAAAACTATTTCTCAAAGTCGTCTGGCTTTTACCCAATTGATTTAGCATGTTTCTAAATTCGATTTTATCACCACTTTTGAGATTATACGTAAAGTTTTGCATGAGCCCTACTTTTACATTATCGGTGTATTGTTGATCTCTGTTCATTACATTTTCTCTGAATACATCCAGTCGATTGATATCGTAAGTAGTTGCGGTCTTGGAATAGCTTACTGCTGTCAACGAAGAAAACTCCTGTTCTCCGATTCTAAAGCCCGTAAGATAGCTGGCATTGAGTCGTTGATCAGGGGATGCAATGCGATTGTTTAATGGATAGGTGTTGGCAATTTGTCTTGCACTTAAAGAAGGTATGACACCATTGGCGTCAGGTTTTAAGTTGGGGAGTGCACGATCAATGTATCCGAGACCTAATAGATCATTATCATAAGTCTTGTCGGTAACAAAATTTTTATTGGTAGTTCCGTCTCTGTATCCCACACTATAGGACAGATTAAATGATTTTTCACCGTAGCTGGGCTTGCGGGTATATACTTTTACCAATCCCCCGGCAAAATCGCCCGGAAGGTCAGGTGTAAATGTTTTGAAAATCATCACCCGATCCAATAGATTGCTCGGTATGATATCAAATGAAAATGATTTTTTATCCGTTTCAAAACTGGGAGCCACTGCATCGTTGAGCCAAACCGAATTGTAACGCTCATTAAGACCCCGTACATTGATAAATCGATTATCGACAACGGTTACTCCAGGTATTCGGCGCACCACTTCTGCAGCATCTTTATCCTGGGATTTAATGATTTGTTCTGCTGATACACCGCTAACGATTTGTTTAGCTTCTTTTATTTGGGAAATAAGAGCAACTTCGGTATTCGTAGTTCGGGTAGCGGTAACCACCACTTCAGCCAGTTCTGCCTGATCGGTTTCTAATGAAGTATTGATTAACGTGGTTTTATCAGATTCTACTGTGATATCCGTTAGATTGATCGTTTTATAACCAAGGCAGGATATTTCAATGACGTATTTGCCAGATTTTACTTTTGATATCTCAAAATTTCCATCAAGATCAGATACTGCTCCGGTCTCTGTGTCTTTTATTTTAACCAATGCGTTGATGAGTCCTTCCTGTGTAGATTTATCTTTTAATTGACCTTTAATAGTACCCTGGCCAAACGAAATGAATGCATATAGAGTTAGTGTGAACGTGAGTAATAATTTCATGTTTATTTTCAGATTTTGCTTGTTTGATGAGGCAAAACTAAAGTGCTAATGTTAAGCCAATATTAATTGTGGATATGAGAAAGAATCGTTCGTGCTGATTGGTAAAAAATTCAGTCGCATAAGGTTATATATTGCTCATTTTCAGTCTTTTGGACAATTATTTGATCTTGTTAACCAAGAGTCAACATTTCATATTCAATAAGAATTTTGAGCGTCTGGATGTATTCATTATGACCCAATCATCCTCCGAAAGAAAAATGTACTTTAATTTTTTTTATTCACCCTGTACGATTCAACCCCCGAATCTATTTTTGACATCCACTTGGAGCATACCATATTGGCCATTTGGAAATGGCATTTACATGATCTCCGCGTCATATAGTATTTCTTAAATTTTTTTTGCTCATTCGAAATCAGTTACAGGGGTTTCAAACCAGTTTAATGAGTTTTCATATTTAATTTTTTTAAAATTTTAAGATCTAAGCTTACTGGATCATCGAATCAGATTTTAGAAAGTTTAGATTAAGTAAATAATAATTTTATACTTTCGATCACTGATTGTGTTTTAAATTAACACACGAATAAGAATTGATAATGTCTAAAATTGTTTTGAGATCAATTCGTTTGGGTTGGATCCTAATGAATTCATTTATGATAGATTGTTTAATTAATTTTTTCATTTAACACTATTTTAAAATCTTACACGATACGCTATAAAGTATATCTTGTACATTTGCGTCCAGAATGAATCTGCATATAAGGATATTTTGTTTTGTTTCGCTGATCTCCATATTGGCACAAAATATATTTATCCTTATATCCGATGAGATCACAAAAGAAAAGGTCGAATTAAAATTAAAATTGGATCCTAACCAGGAAGACGAAAAAGACAATATGAAAGAACAAAAAGTAGATCAGATCCATCTACCACTTTTCTATTATCTTAATTATAAGGAATTAAAGGCATTCAATTATTTTTCATTTTCAATCAATATCTCATCTGGTAATAGGCCTTCGCACTATTCGCCTCCGGAATTTTAATACCCTTTGTTGTATTCCTTAAACATTTTATAAAAGATGTTTCGTTTTGTATTCACTTCTAAAGTGATACTCTTAATTCTTAATTAAAAAATTTAAACATTTTATGAATCGTTTATTTGCATACGCAGGTAAAGATATACCTGCGGGATTAGTCGTATTTTTAGTTGCTTTACCTCTTTGCCTTGGCATTTCATTAGCGAGTGGAGCGCCTTTTTTTAGCGGAATCATTTCCGGGGTGATCGGTGGTATTGTGATCGGTATTTTTAGTAATTCCAATTTAAGCGTCAGTGGTCCGGCAGCCGGATTGGCATCCTTGGTATTAGGAGCCATCACTGCGATAGGAGATTACCGACTCTTTCTATGCGCAGTTGTATTAGCCGGACTGATACAAATTGCTTTGAGTCTGCTTAAATTAGGAGGTATCGCCAATTATATTCCGGGTAGTGTTATTAAAGGAATGCTCACCAGTATCGGAATCTTAATCATTGCAAAACAAATTCCTAAAGGTTTGGGGATAGATGTTATTTACGCAGGCAAAGATATCTTGAGTCATATTCATTTTACAGCTATCTTCATTTGTTTGTTCTCAATCGGTATCATTGCTTTATGGGAAAAGCCGTTTATAAAGAAAAGATTTGGAATGATACCGGGTGCTTTGGTGGCTGTATTTACTTCGGTCATACTCAATTGGTTTATCGGTACCTTGAGTTCATCGTATGCACTGGATGGGAACAGGCTTGTAAATCTTCCGACCGCTTCCAGTATGAGTGAATTTTTCCAATTATTTACGTTGCCGGATTGGTCTGGCTTTACCGATTCCAAAGTCATTACCTACGGCCTATTTATAGCTTTAATCGCTTCATTAGAAACCCTGCTCAGTATCGAAGCTATTGATAATCTTGATCCGGAAAAAAGAATTACGGATTCTAACCGGGAATTACTTGCTCAAGGTATTGGTAACTCGATCGCAGGATTAATCGGTGGCTTGCCGGTAACCAGTGTCATTGTTCGCAGTACTGCAAATCTAAACACAGGCGCCAGATCTAAATTATCCACGATATTTCATGGTATATTGTTATTAGTCTGCGTGGCGCTGATCCCGACGGTACTGAACAAAATACCATTGGCATCGCTAGCAGCTATTTTGATTTATACCGGATATAAACTCGCCAAACCACAAACCTTTCTTTCGATGTTTAAGAATGGCAAATATCAATTTATACCTTTTATCATTACGGTAGCCTCAATCATTGCATTGGATTTGATCGGAGCCATTGATTTACTTAAAGGAAAAGGGCTGATCATCGGGGTTATCGCCGGTATCGTATCTGCCGTGATTGGTATTTTAAAGGGAAATCTCAAAAATCCATATTTCTTCCATAAAGAAAAGCATCATCACGGCGATGCGGTATTGATTAAACTCTCTGAAGAAGTTTCATTTCTCAATAAAGCTTCGATCCGTCAGACATTAGATCATATGCCGGAAAGTACCCGGGTGATTATAGATGCAAGCAATACCAAATACATTGATTTTGATATCCTCGAACTCATCAAAGAGTTTAGGGATATAAAAGCTCCTTTAAAGAATATAACTTGTCATCTCCTGGGATTCCGAAATGAATATAAAATTGAAAACAATCTGAAAGTACAATCCATTCATTAAATTAAATCAATCATCATTTTACAAAATGAAAACTTTAAAAAAAGATATACAGAAGTCCATAACACCTAGAAAGGCCCTCGAGCTTTTAATTTCAGGAAATAAAAGATTTATCAGTAATTTAAATCAAAATCGAAATCTCCTGGAGCAAGTGAATGAGACCCGTGAAGATCAATATCCTTTTGCCGTGATACTGAGTTGCATCGATAGTCGTACCAGTGCAGAGCTCATTTTTGATCAGGGCCTGGGGGATATTTTTTCAATTCGGATTGCAGGTAATATTTTAAATACAGATATCCTGGGCAGCATGGAGTTTGCATGCAAAATAGCCGGATCAAAACTCATCGTCGTACTTGGCCATACTAAATGCGGTGCCGTCAAAGGAGCTTGCGACCATGTCGAAATGGGTAATCTCACTGAATTATTATCCAAACTACAACCGGCAGTCTATTCAGAACGGGAGACTCCGTCTACTCATCGAAATGCCGCTAATCCTCAATTTGTAGAAAATGTATCCGCCATCAATGTTAAACGCACCGTAAAAAGCATCATCGATCGGTCGTATATATTAGAGCAAATGTTAGAAAAAGGTGAAGTTGGATTGATCGGAGCTATGTATCATGTTGAAAACGGACAAGTCGATTTTTACGAAGATTCACAATTTATTAAAGATGCTTTGCATCCTGATCTCGATCTTGCTACTTACAAGAAACAATATTCATAACAGAGTTGCTTCTTATATCGATTACAAAGTCTTTCTTGCTTAAAATAAATTTTTAAAATTCGGTCCGGGCTTGGTTCAAAAAGTCCGGGATCCTTTCGTTTAAAATGAATATAAGCCTATTTATTTCATTGAATAGGACTTTTATTTCGGTTTAAAACTACAAAATAAAAAATGCTGTTTTGTATTAAATGGTGTCGTGTGGTCCTCATAAATACAACGTATTTTATCAAAACCTTTTTTAAGTTCCCCGGTCAGTGCGTCTTCATTATATTTTTTGATCGGAAGACCACTGCAACTTTCGGGACCTTTATCAGAAAAAGTACCGATTGTCATAAAACCGGTAACCGATTTCCTTGCTGTATTCAGGTAGTTTGAAATTTGTGTGTCGGTGATTAAAAAATGAAAAGTAGCCCGATCATGCCACAAAACATACTTGTCATCCGGTTCAAACTCGGTGACATCACTTACGATCCACTTTATTTTACTCGCTTGAGAGCCTAATCTTTTTTTTGCTTTTTCAAGAGCCGTCGCTGAAATATCAAGAATGGTAATGTGTTCATATCCTTCCTGTAACAGAAAATCTACCAATTTGCTGTCTCCACCACCTATGTCGATAATTTTATCGGATTTTTTCAGTCCAAATGAATGAATAAAATTTAATGAGGTCCTGGGAACATATTGTGTCCAACTCACTTGATCGGCATTTTTAGTCTTGTATACCTGATCCCAATGATCCTGCATTGTCTGTTTCATAAATTCAATTCAATAGATACAAATTTAGATTAATCTTTGTTCATTACTAAATGAAAATAAAAAAGTGTGTATGACTATTAGTTTTACCTATGCCCACACAAATACCCGTAAATAATAATTATAAAAATTATAAAAATTAAAATACTACTTGAATTTAGAAACCCGGTCGGCATAGATATCTGTCTTCGATTTTTGCAAATGGTATTGGTGATACCCTATATTAAAATCAACCCATCAACCAACTAAATTAATCGCAGGTTCCATCGTATGGCCACCTTGTTCGTAGAAAGGATGATTATAAAATTCTTAAAGAATGATAAATAGTATTTCCAATTATTTCATTATTCGATTTGCCTCATTTCATTTTTAATCAACAAAACAATTGATATACCAAATACGACATGACCCAATATGCTTCCAATCATCATGAACATGATGTTGTCAACAGAAGGAGGCATGTAAAACAACTTACCCAAAACAATGATCAATATTTGACCAATAATAAATGCTAGTATTCCGAAAATCACTCCTTTTAAAATAGAGTTATTGACTTTGTTCAAATATTTAGAAATAATAAATATGTATAGAAAGGCAAAAACAATTCCGATCATAAAATGCAATACCCATGCTGCCACAACAGGAATCTTCATCATATCGGCCAACATGGCTGGAGGTGACATTTTAGGAAATCCAATGAATGGAATAATCATGGTAAATAATGAAAATATCAATGTAGCAATGATTCCTGCCAGGATTCCTTTTTGAATACGATTCGTCATATAATTAATTATTTTGTTATTTGTAAAACTTGAACTGAAAAAGATTAAGATAATTAATGCTGGGTTGATTTTAGGTCATACGATATTGTTTACTTTTTAGCCAACACCGATCATACATCCATTATCTTAATCTTTCATTTAGAAAGAGTTTATTTTTTACTCTTCATCATTGGACAATTTTCATCGCATACATGTCCTTTTTCGCCATGCATGATCATGGCTACCGTACCACTATGGTCTATCTGGTACCCATTCATTAGTTTCATCGATGTTCCATCGGGTTTAGTAATCGTGCCATCAGCAGAAACAGTGCATCCATCACTACATTTATAAGTATTTTTTAATGGTGAACATGCCTTTTTTGAACATAACATAGGCATGTTGTCTACCATCATCACTCCATCTTTCAACTTCATTTTCTTTTCCATTTTGTGCATGTCCTTGGAGTCATGGTTGGGAGATTGTGCATGAGTGACAACTGATATAGTCATCCATAAAGTTAGAGCCAATAAAATTTTTTTCATCTTTTTTAAAATTTTAACTTGTTTGAAAATAAGATTTACAAACAAATAGTCGCACTTCCCTTTCTTTCCTGACAGAAATTGAAAAATAAATTTAAAGCTATAAATTGGCGATGATCCTTTGTTTTAATTCATTGTTCCCCACTAATGGAGGAACCCCGGAGTCGTCTTGGTTCTGTTCGTGTCTATGAATCAAATTGTCGAGAATTTTGCTGTGTTTTGCATAAGCTGTACAGCCATCGCACAGGCTTAGATGCATTTTAAGCAATATTCTTTCCTTTGCAGTAAGTTTTTTAATCGATTTTAAATCAATTAACTCACTTGCCTTTTTACAAGAAAGCATCAAGAAATTTAATGGTCCCTTCATTTTTTAAACCAGTTTGATTCTAAACATTTCCTCAATTGCAACTTAGCTCTATGAAGTATCTGCCAATAATTAGTATCCGTAATTCCCAAATCCTGACAAATAACGTCCCCTTTTTTTCCTTCCATTATTTTATTTTGAATGACAGTAAGCCATATTTTGGGTAGTTTTTTTAAGCAATCATTCAGTACGTTTTGAAACTCTCCATCGTCTAATAAATGACTCGGATCACCAGTCCACTCCAAGGGTTTTTGAGAAGGTTTCCATGATCCACTTTTCTCAAAAAAATTATCATAAAATCCTTCATTAGTATGTAACGGCATTCGATATCGATCTCGATAAAAGCCTTGCAGTTTATTATTGAGTATGGAAAATAACCATGACTTAGGATTGCTTATATTTTTATACGAATCATAAGATTGTAGGGCGGCCATAAAAGTATCTTGTACCAAATCTTCAGCAGTTTCTTTGGAAGATGTCTTATACAAAGCCCAAGAATACATTGAATCAGCGTACAACTCTACCCAGCATCGAATGGTTTTGGAGGACTCATCTACATCCATTACATTTTGCATGCTGTAAAGGTAATTACTTATGACTATCCTTCACAGGCAAATAATTTTTAATAGCTTTTAATTTTCTATCGAAGGGCTTGAACAAAAGGGCGTATGTTTGAACTTGTCGCATTTTCAATCAATTTCTAAAATCAATAAGAACTCAAAATTTATGGAAAATAAATGTCACGTTATTGAATTGATGAAAACCGGACAAAACTCCGAACATTTGCGTTGGCTTTCCGCACTTGACCACGCCGGATTTTTTCAAAAACAGGAAAATATTGAAACCTGCGGACGCATTTTTACCGAAAACGAGGTGAATCAGGCGGACGAATTATTTTTCAGAACCCGTTGTTGTGATGAATTGGATTTGCTTGAGCATTCGGACGGAAATCACTATTGTTTGTTTCATTTACCGACCTATTCCAAAGATATTGGCTTGTTTGAAAATGCTTTTCGGAAAAAATTTATTGAGATTGAAAAACAAATTTCAGCGATTCCGTATTTTGGCGAAAAAGAGCAGAAAATACTTTTAATAGAATATTCTTTTGACTTTCGGCATTATTATTTCCCAACCTATTTATCCTTTTCGGGTCAGACTTTTGCCGCGCCCGTGAATTTCAGTTCCGCCAGTTTCAAATCCTATCTTGGTTTTGAAAACTGCCGTTTTATGGATGAGGTTGATTTTTCTCAGGCAGAATTTGAAGGCTATTTCAAAATTTCGGATTGCACTTTTAACGATAGTTTTAATACGCAATCCGCAACTTTTCATAAAGACCTAACTGTGCTCCACTCAATCTTTAAGAAAGAGGCGGATTTTTCCGAACTGTGGATCTATTCCGATATTGATTCGGAAGACGCGGCGAAACGTAGTTTTGAAAATCTAAGTT
>CALMKY010000294.1 GCA_937867195.1 uncultured Saprospiraceae bacterium
AGTCCATCCTCCATATTGGAATGTTCAAGCCTGACATGATTGCCTGATATCCATTGAGAATTATTGCGTTGAATATAAATTACGATCACGATCGCAATCAAAGCAAATGAAAATATACTGATGGACATCATAGCCAGCTGTATTCTAAACCGCAACGTCCGCCTGGATGGGAAAAATCGAAAAACAGTAAAGGCCCCCCATGTAAACTTCCGATGCAAAATGGCCAGAACAATCAACAGCAGATTAAATAATATAAAAGTATACGAGAAAAAGGATATTGCTTTAAAGAGTTGGTTTGATTTTTTAGATATTACAAAACCCGAATGCTCATCTAATGGTGTGTACAATTCATTTTGATCCATCGTGGATGAGTTCTTATTTTCAATATATTGTATATCATACAAAGCAAGATACGAGGCAGAAGCTTCTTTCTTGGTTAATTGATTTTTGAGAAACAGGGGAGACATCTGGTCATGGACATGGCCGGAGGACAATACTTCATCCCGTAAGGACTCTGCCAGACTCAATCTTTGATTCCATTCTTTTTCTATATGAAACTGAAATAAAAAAGTAGATATCATGATCGCGCCGGTCATGGTCCATGCCAAATACCAAGCAGCATGCGGTTTGTAATAATCTATAAATAAATCCAATAAAGTGAGATAAGTTACCAATGCCAGGAACATCGTCACCGGTAATTGAATGCTGAAGGTGAAGTAAAGCGGTGTGGTACACAATAACGCGACCAGATTGCACCATAACCTTTTTTTGGCATCCAGTTTAAGATGTCTGATAATTCTTAATAAATGCAAGTCCAATAAGAATAAAGAAATGGCCAATAATAAGATGCCCACGAGTGCAACTATGCTTCTGATATCCAGATAAAATATATATTCAAGGTCAAATACAAGTCCTGAATGCACGATCAATTGCCGAAAGCTAATGACCATCAAAATGGCCGTGAGATATACAAATATATAGTTGAGAAAAGCAACAGCCAGATCGTACCGATTCTTCAGATGAAAATATGCCGGCTTGACATGGGCTCGTATAAACCAAACCAAAGAACTCAACAAGCAAATATTGATCAATAAATCACCGAGGGTAGGACTCAATGGGGAAGGCCTGATCGAACCATCAAAAAAAGATAAGTGAATCAACGGTATAGCCTGCATGATCCATAAACTGACCATCCGGATAAAAAAAACTCCCAGGCTGAACAAACACAGTGCAGTGATAAGTCTTTTGTTATTTGCCAGTTGAACACTCCAGATTCTTATTCCAAAAACAGAAAGGAAGATGGATACGAAATACAAAATCAGAATAATCCATTCCCACCCGACCGAAGCATTTGTTTTTAGCTGAACGAATACAGACGATTGCTTGTTGGCAGAAAACAAAGTAGTCGTTCTGGCCCGGTCACCTGCATTGCTTACTTCCATCAAATCTCGTAAAGCCAATCCCGCGATCGAATAACTATTTTTCGTAAATAAAACATAGACAGCAAACAATTGACTACCGTCATTAAAAAAATATTGATTGCCTTTACCTGTCCTGATAGACTTGATGCGAATATGATTTTCATTCCAATAGTCCAAGGTGTCGTTCGTGAAATGGTAATAATAAATTCCTTTGTTAGCCAGTGCCCGACCAATTTCTACATCTGATTTATATTGACGGTGCATGATATCCACCATCATCGGCATCTTATCGATTTTATCCTGAAAAAGCGCAATTTTTTGATCAAATAAATAATCAGAATGAATCAATCGACTGATCCCGTACAGGGAAACCAGCCCAATGCATCCAACGATTAAATATCGAATGTGCCGACTCATAAAATCAACTTAAAACCGACACAATATATTATTAAATTATTTAAAGTGTTATAAATTCAATATCAATTGTTTAATTTTCATTTTGCATATATTTATTCCTTAAATATGTATTCACCATTTTCCACTAATTTTGTATCCAAGCAAGCTGGTCTATCGCTTTGCGAACTAAGTTTGCAAGGAGGAAAGTCCGGACAACGCAGGGCATCATACCACGTAATGCGTGGGATCCGGTGAAGACCGGATACAGATAGGGTCACAGAAAATAACAGCCCCCGACCCTGGTTGGGGGTAATGGTGAAAATGTGAGGTAAGAGCTCACAATCTGCGCAAGCAATTGGGCAGATGGATAAACCTTATGAGTTGAAATGTCATGTAAACCCTGGTGACTCGTATGGCGACATGCGATGAGTTAGGCTGCCCGTCTAACAGATAGCAATATCTTCCAGGGAGGGTAGACAGCTAGAGCTACATCGTGAGGTGTAGCCGAGATAAATGATAGACTGACAAGGGTAAAACTTTGTATCACAGAATCCGGCTTACAGGCTTGCTTTTTTAGTTCTAAATTTTCATTATAGAATTATGAATTGAAATATTTCTAAACACATAATTCATAATTCATAACTCTTACCTTTGGCTCATGCAAGACAAACTGGAAGCTATTTCCAATCGATATTTTGATCTCGAAGAGCAAATGTCAGATCCAACGGTGATCAACGACCAGGCTCGGTTTTCTAAAGTTCACAAAGAATACAAAGACTTACAACCTATTGTTTCCACGTATACGAAACTAAAACAATATGAAGCAGAGCTCAAAGGAGCAAAAGAAATGCTCAATGAAGGAGACGAAGAGCTACGGGTGATGGCTAAATCGGAGATCAATACCTTAACGGAGCAAATCGAGTTACTCCATGATGAAATCAAATCATTATTAATTCCGAAGGATCCTGAAGATTCGAAAGATATTATCCTTGAGATCAGATCCGGAACCGGAGGAGATGAGGCCAGCATATTTGCCGGAGATTTACTGCGCATGTACATGAGATATTTTGATAAGCAAGGTTGGAAGACAGAATTGATTGATGAAAATGAAGGCTCCGTTGGCGGGTACAATAAAATCGTTATGGAAGTCACCGGTGATGATGTGTATGGCAAAATGAAATTTGAATCGGGCACCCATCGGGTCCAGCGTGTTCCAAAGACCGAAGCTCAGGGTCGGGTGCATACCTCCGCTGCCACCGTAGCCGTGATGCCAAAACTTGAACTCGAAGATGTCAATATCAATAAAGCTGACCTGAGAGTGGACACCTTCAGATCAAGTGGAGCAGGAGGGCAGCACGTAAATAAAACTGAGTCCGGTGTGCGATTTACCCATATTCCGACCGGTGTAGTTGCAGAAAGTATGGACAGTCGATCCCAACATAAAAACAGGGAAATAGCTTTGGGTAGATTGATCGCAAAGATTCAGGAGAGCCGCGTACAGCAACATCATGATTCTATTGCAGCATCCCGCAGATCGATGGTGGGAAGCGGTGATCGTTCAGAAAAAATACGCACTTATAATTTTCCTCAAAACCGATTGACGGACCACCGGATCAATCTCACTCTATATAATCTGGATGCCATCATGAATGGTGATATCGAAGATATTATAGAGAAATTAAGGGTAGCAGAGAATGCAGAAAAGATGCAAGGACAATTGATTGAATAAAAAATCTACAAATCTGATCCATAAACAAAACGTCTAACCTTGCCTTTGATGACCATCTATTTAATTGAATATCTAAATCCCAGGAAAGCTCTTATTCCCTGATTTGGGGCATATACATAGGTTGGATCAAATGTCAAGGCATAAGGATTATTGGCAGTGGCCAGTACTTGTCCATTACCACCAAACTGTACTTCTTTATCAAAAGGATCATTGGCTCTTGCGATAATAAAAGGATTGCCTTTGTTGGGTGTCCAATTAAGAAGGTTTTTTATACCTCCATATATTTCAATAAGATGCATTCCGGAATAGGTAAGCTGAAGATTCTGAATACTCCACCAGGGGGACTTGTCTTTTCGGGGATCGGTATCACTTAACAAGGGTAATCGCATCGGACTGTATACATTCCCGGTATAGTCCATCGAAAGGTTTAGTTTGTTGAACTTGTAGGATAGCGCCCAAACAGCAGTAAATTTTTCTGTCAATATTTGTTGTTCCGATCTTCCATTTTGTGTCAGTGTATTTTCCATATAAGTTCCACCTCCATACATTTTCATTCCGTTTTGAAAAGTAATATCCATATTTAAGCTAACTCCCTGACTGATTGCATGACCGTTGAGATTGTCATAAATGATTTTATTTGGATTGGTATCGTAATCGCCGATGATCCGGTTATTAAAAAAAGTATAAAATAAAGATGCATCGATACCTATAAATGTCCCACTTACTGTATAGATCTTTTTTATATAATTACAGTTTACATTATAGGACCGTTCGGGATTTAATTTATTTTTTACTTCTACGGTTCTCGCCCCAGTCAGTGCGGCATGGTCTTCCGTGAATAAGTTTACCAATCTAAATCCGGTGCCGGCATTCACCCGAAAGATATTTTCATCATCGATAGAATATTTATAAGCGAGTCGGGGGGTGAAAATATTGCCATGATAAGAATTATGGTCATACCGAAGCCCCAACAGCAATCTTTGTCTGGTACCGATGCTTATTTCATTTTGGAAAAACACTCCGGGCAGCCAAATACTTTGTGGTTGATTTTGAGGATTCATTCCTGCATTGCCCGAACGGGTGGCTGGGGTATTATCGTCATACCATGTATAGCGCAAAGCTGTACCAAATAATAAATCATGTACACCGATTTTTTTATCCCAGGTGATTTGTCCAAAAGCAATGCTTTGTCTGGCAATGTAAGATGTGGTTCCATAGCGACTGTCCTGATCATGATGATTGTATGAAAATGAAAGCATCAGCTTTTCTTTTACAGGCAGCTGGTAGTTACCCAATAGTTCCCAACGTTTGGTATAAATGCTTTCTCCATAAATACTATCACCGCCCCTGTATTTTTTTTCCCACCTCTTATCACCACCCCATCGGTCTTCATACATAGATCTTGCCGCAAGACTGAAGATGCGATGTTCTGAACGTTCAAAATTCCATTTTTGAAATACAGACAGCCGGTTTTGTAATGTAACATCGGTAAACAGGTCATGATTTTTATCGACTCTGTTTTGAAATGTAAAATAGTTGATACCGTTTAGAACTATTATTTTTTTTCCTATTTTAGATTTAAAACCCAGGTCTGCATTATGCTCGTGATAGCTCGTTGACATTACATCAGCAGAGAAGGCCGGTGCATATTCTGGTCTTTTTGTGATGATATTGATAAGGCCTCCAACCGCTTCACTACCATATAAGGAAGAAGCAGGGCCTTTGACTATTTCTATTCTTTCTACTAATGAATTGGGTATACCCGACAAACCATAAACAGTGGAAAGGCTGCTTACGATGGGCATACCATCAATGAGTACCATCGTAAAAGGGCCTTCCAATCCATTGATGTGAATATCGCCCGTATTACAGACATTACAATTTATCTGAGGTTTTACTCCGTTTACATTTTGCAAAGCATCAAAAATATTCGGAGTGGGATTCCTTTTAAAGAATGCGGGTTTAAATACTTCGACAGTTACCGGGCTTTCAATCCGGCTAACCTCTTTCAATGTACCGGTCACGACCACTTCGTTTAATTTATTTTCTGAATTGGTGAAGTCAATATTCAGCGATACATCTTTGTCGTCGTGGATATGTAGCACCCTGGTCAGGGTATTAAAGCCAATACAGTTCACCTGAACCTGGTAAGATCCTCTTGGTATATTATTAATTCTGTAAAACCCTGTACTATCTGTCGTCGCTCCCATTTGCGTACCGGATATGCTGATGATTGCATATTCTAAAGGTTTGTGGTCTGCTATCACGTTGCCCGATAAAGTTATGAATGCGTTATTTCCCTGGCTCAATAGTACCCCCGGGACTATGAAAGGCAGGAAAATAAATAACTGTTTCATTGATTAATTATTTGCCAAAAATAAAAAATAATTCGGTTTTTCTAAAATATTTTTTAGATTTGTCTAAATTTTATCAAATGGCTAGTCAAACTGTTGAGAATTATATTAAAGCTATTTTCCAAATATCTGAAAAAGAAGGTGGTATGGTAAGTACTTCTGATTTAGCCCTACATCTCGGTACGACAGCTGCTTCGGTGACGGACATGCTCAAAAAACTTGCAGACCAGAAAGCAATCCTATATCAGCGATACAAAGGAGTCAATCTTACTCACGATGGCAATGCAATGGCCATCCAACTCATCCGGAAACATCGACTTTGGGAAACATTCTTACACAGCAAGCTAGATATCTCATGGGATGAAGTACATGAAATCGCAGAAGAACTGGAACACGTTAAAAGCAAAATACTAATTGATAAACTAGATCAATTTCTCGGCAATCCCAAATTTGATCCACATGGTGATCCTATACCCGACAGCCATGGAAAGTTTACTCTTCGCAGTCAGCAGCCTCTCAATCAGGTATCGATCGGACAAACAGTGAAAATGGTAGGGGTCAAAGATCATGATCAATCATTCTTAAAATATCTGGATAGCATACCGTTAGCATTAGATCATACCATTACGGTCAAGGAATGCATCGATTTCGATAAATCCATGGTCATACAAATCAATCACCTCAACGAACATACGATCAGCTCCAAAGTATCAGAAAACATACTCGTCAAATTATAAGGATACAGCATGAATAAATCAACTCCCGGTGTTTCACTTGCAGAAGTCAATAAATCAGTGGATACGACTCAAAAGTCCTATTGGAAAAAGCTTCTGGCATTTATTGGTCCGGCTTATTTGGTAAGTGTTGGATACATGGATCCAGGCAATTGGGCTACCGACTTAGCCGGTGGTAGCCAATTCGGTTACACATTAATTTGGGTATTGTTGATGTCAAATCTCATTGCCCAGTTATTACAGAATTTCTGTGCACGCCTGGGCATTGTCCGCAATCGGGATCTTGCACAAGCTTCCCGGGAGATCTATCCACGATATGTCAACCTGTTTCTGTATTTTCTTGCCGAAATAGCAATAGCAGCTTGTGATTTAGCAGAGGTCCTGGGTATGGCCATCGGTTTACAGCTATTGTTTGGATTGCCTTTGATATGGGGAGTAGCGCTTACGGTATTGGATACTTTTCTTTTATTGTTTTTAATGAACAAAGGTATTCGCAGACTCGAAGCTTTTATCATCGCTTTGGTTGCCATCATTGCAATTGCATTTTTCATAGAATTATTTTTAGCCAAGCCGTCCATCAGCGAAATAGCGAGTGGCTTTGTACCTTCTATTCCGAACAATACAGCTTTGTACATTGCCATCGGTATTATAGGTGCTACCGTCATGCCGCATAATCTTT
>CALMKY010000295.1 GCA_937867195.1 uncultured Saprospiraceae bacterium
CCAGCACAACCTCTCCCGCCTTAGCTGATGTATCAACCGCCGGAAAATCTTTGAACGGAAAAGTCGCCTGCAAATTCGGATCAATTGACGGCGAAGCCTGCGCTGTTGCCGTATTTTTGGGAGAATTGCCTGCGCTGTTGGCATTTGCCGTCGAATTTCCGTTTGTTTCGGTCTTTGAGCAAGCCGTCAAAAAAATCGTCAAAATAGAAACGGCTATAATAATTTTCCTCATTAAAAATTTCTCCTGTTAGTTCAATTTTTATTTCTTTGGTAACTTTGCCGTAAATGTGCCTTTAATTGTTTTATCGCCTTCGGTTACGTTTATTTCACCACTGACGGAATCTGCTGTGACAGCCGTAATTTTCACTTCGCCATCGGCTTTGGACATACTCGACATCGTGTCGAAATTATCTGTCTTTTCTTTTCCATCGGCAAATGTCGTTATCATTATGGTGCTAACTTTATTAAATCTTTCGGCTTTTAAAGTATAAGTTCCAACCTTGAACGGAGAATCGGTTTTAGTCCCTTCTTCACCTTGTAAACCGATTTGAAGGCGAATTTGTTCAGGTGCGGTGAGCGGCTTTTGCATTGTTGCTGCGCTGGTCGTTTCCATTTCATAATAGACGTAAATTTGTCCCGCAATTTGCAGTTCTTTATCCAATGAATCCAGTACGAATTTCAATTATTTTGCTTGCGGCCTATTTTTCTCAATGTGCACCTAAAAAAGATGCTCCTGCGGATCCTGAATTAAACCTCTTGAATCAAGCGCTTGATCAAGATCCTATGGTGGATAGTTTATATTTTAAAAGAGCTCAATATTATTTTCAGAATGAAAATTATTCGCTGGCGACAATGGATTTACAAAAAGCGATATCCATTGACTCATCCAAGGCACCTTATTATCATTTGCTTGCAGACGTAAGAATGGATGGCGGGGATTCCTATGAAGCTCTTCAGATTATGAAAGAAACAGCCGACCGGTTTCCAAACCGCATTCCCACTTTGCTCAAATTGAGTGAATATCAAAATATTTTAAAACAATACGATCAATCTCTTCAAACCATTCTTTCAATTCTAAAACTCGATCCTCTTAATGCAGACGCTTATTTAATGGCAGGCTTGGATTACCGGGATCTTCAGGACACGGTCAATGCGATAAAAAGTTTTCAAAAAGCCACTACTTACGATGATCAGAATAGAGATGCATGGATCATGCTCAGTCAACTATTACCTGAAAAAGACAGCGTGCTGGCATTGAAATACCTTAATAATGCAATTAAAATCGATACTACCAATACGAGCGCACTTCATGCACTTGCAGCCTATTATCAAATTAAAAACCCATTGAGATCCATCGAAATATACCGGCACATCATTGAGTTAGATCCTGGCTATACAGACGCCTACATTAACTCAGGTATTCTTTACTTTTCAATGGATTCCATGGTCAGGGCCCTGGCCGATTTCAATATTGCCTGCGTACAATCACCTACCGAAGCAAAATATTATTATTATCGTGGCACAGCTAAAGAAGGCTTGAAAGATCTCTTGGGTGCGAAAGAAGATTATGCTCAGGCATTAAAACTTAACCATAATCTGAAAGAAGTTCAGGATGCCTTGAAACAATTGAAATAACCGGATTTAATCAAAACATAATTAATATTTTTAGCCCATGTTAAAACCATTTGACAAACAGACTTTTGGCAACATTTCCAATCTTGGAAACTTATTGTCTGTGGAAGATGCAACGTCCATTTTGGAATCGTGGGTGCTCAACGAAAGATTGAGATTGCACATGTACCAAGTTGGCTACTTACTTAAATGCTGGGCTGATGAACAAGAGGGATTCGATAAAACCGAACAATGGAAATGGCAAATGACCGGATGGTTGCACGATGCGGATTGGGATCAATGGCCTGACGAGCATTGTCGAAAAATAGTCGATGAGCTCGAACATCGAAACATCGATCCTGATGTAATCCATGCCATCGCTTCACATGGACCCAAACATTTTGGAGTAGAACCAGTCAATAAATTAGATCATATGCTGTATGCATTTGATGAACTTTCCGGTTTCCTGCATGCCTATTCGCTGATGAGACCCGACCGGTACAACGGAATGGAAGTCAAAGGAGTGATCAAACGGTTAAAAGATAAAACTTTTGCAGCCCAGGTGTCACGGGAAGATATTCAAGATGGGGCTCAACGATTGGGAATACCTGTCGAAGAACTAATAGCATTTGCAGTAAAACACCAGGGCAATACACCTCAAATGAAATAAGCGTGCCATGATTACAAAGACAATATATCCGGTACTGTTGATAGCCTTATTGGCTTGTCATACTAAGAAAATCAAAAATGAACCACTGGCGATGGACCTCATTTCCTATGATGGCAGCAATGTGAAAACCGTCACTAAAAATGACAGCCTTGGTCAACTCAAAATTCAGGGTAATATCATCAATGGTAAGAAGAATGGCTACTGGATGACGTATTATCCCAATGGCCAAATAGAATCCATCGTCAATTATATAGACAATAAAAAGGAAGGTCCTTATATCAAATTCAGCGACGAAAACCGGATCGGCGAACAGGGAAATTATGTCAATGATTTATTGGAGGGCAAATTTATCAAATACCATTACGGTTATAAAGATGAAGAAATTGACCTGGTGCATGGGATGAAAAACGGCTGGGCAAAAAAATATTATTCCAACGGCCAATTGCAATATGAGATGCAAATGAAAAATGATGTCCAGGACGGACTCTACCATTTCTACAACGAATCCAATCAACTTGTCATTGAAGAAATTTTTAAAGACGGTAAAAAACAAAGCGGTGGTATTATTAAGAAAGATCAATGAAACTCGATCTACTGCAATCATTGGATTCACTCAAACTCAAGAATGAGTCAGGCAATACATTCGTTTGGGATCCCTGCCGTAAAAAATGGGTTGCCTTCACTCCGGAAGAAATGATCCGGCAGCTTTATATGGAATATTTAATTCGTCAACACTCAATTCCAATTCATAAAATTCAAGTTGAAAAGCAAATCAAAGTAGGACTAAAGTTGAAAAGGTTTGATGTACTGGTATACGATCGTGCGTTGAAACCTTTTATGGTTATTGAATGCAAATCCCCCGATCACCCATTAGATGAAAAAACAGCGTCCCAGGTAGTTCGATACAACCTGGAAATCCAGGCACCTTACCAGGTGATTGTGAATGGTTATGAACAACTGATTTTTATGAAAAACGTTAACCAATGGAATGCTATTGAATCCTTTCCTTCGTATGGATGATTGATCTGGCGTCTATTCAAAAGTTGTCAACTGTCCCGGTAGATAAATGATTATTTTGGTTAATTTTACTCCATGCGACCCACCAAGATTTTAATTACAGGAGCAAATGGCCAGGTCGGCACCGCCCTGGCAGCAGCATTGAGAAAAAAATATGGCACAGACAAAGTATTGTGTACAGATATTCGGAAACCGAAAGAGGAACATGGTCCATTTGAAATGCTCGATATCCTGAATGTCCAACGGATGAGTGAGGTCATTGAAGATCACCACATCACACAGGTATATCATCTTGCGGCTATCTTATCTGCTAACGGAGAATGGAATCCAAAAAAGACATGGAATGTGAATCTCAACGGTCAGCTGAGTATTCTGGAACTTGCCCATCAATATCAAATGGACAAAGTATTTTTTCCCAGCACCATTGCGGTATTTGGTTCTACCACTCCACGAGAAGGAACTCCACAACATACGGCTGCTGAACCCAGTACGGTATATGGTATGAGTAAACTTGCAGGTGAATTATGGTGCCAATATTATCATTCCCGGTATGAAGTGGATGTAAGATCCTTACGATATCCAGGAATTATTGGTTGGCAGTCCCATCCCGGCGGGGGCACTACAGATTACGCCGTCGAAATTTTTCACGAAGCCATCAAGTCCGGCCAGTATACATGTTATTTAAGGGAAAATGCAACGCTTCCCATGTTGTATATGGATGATGCCATCCGTGCCACCATCGAACTCATGGATGCACCCGCAGAAAAAATATCCATTCGCACCAGCTACAACCTGGCGGGTGTAAGCCTAAGTCCAAAATCTCTTTATGATGAAATAAAGAAATATTTTCCTGATTTTAAAATTAAATATGAAGTGGACTTCAGGCAACAAATAGCCGATACCTGGTCTGAAAGCATCGATGACTCTATTGCGCGCAATGATTGGGGATGGAAAGAGCAATTCGATACAGCCAGAATCGCTGAAGACATGATTAAACATTTACGTCTGGCTTACCATACATGATATACGAAATATGCTCAGCATTCTTTGGACAATTTTAGTCAACATTCAACAAAATTCATCAAATGATTAACAACTCGGTTATACTGGACCTGCAAAATGAGATTCAATCACTCAAAGACAATAATCTCTATAAAAAAGAAAGAGTCATTACCACTCCTCAGTCTGCCATCATTAAAACAAAAGAGGCAGGTGAGGTCATTAATTTTTGCGCCAATAATTATCTGGGGTTATCCAGTCATCCTGAGGTCATCAAAGCAGCTAAAGCCACCATCGATACCCATGGATATGGTATGTCTTCCGTGCGCTTTATTTGTGGGACCCAGAATATACACAAAGAATTAGAGAGTAAGATTTCTGAATTTTTAGGGATGGAAGATGCTATATTATACGCTGCTGCATTTGATGCCAATGGAGGAATTTTTGAACCATTGCTCACCGAACAGGATGCCATCATATCCGACGAGCTCAATCATGCCAGCATCATAGACGGTATACGATTGTGTAAAGCTGCACGATTCAGGTATAAACACAATGATATGAATGATCTCGATGTACAATTATCAGCGGCGAAAGATTCCAGGAGGAAATTAGTCGTTACGGATGGTGCATTCTCGATGGATGGTACCATTGCACAATTGGATGCAATATGTGATATCGCAGAAAAACACAATGCAATGATCATGATTGATGAATGCCATGCAACCGGCTTTCTGGGCAAGACGGGCAGAGGCACTCATGAATACCGCAATGTGATGGGGCGCATTGATATCATTACAGGCACATTTGGTAAAGCCCTGGGAGGAGCAAGCGGTGGTTTTACTGCCGCAAAAAAAGAGATCATCGAAATTCTCAGACAAAGATCAAGACCCTATTTGTTTTCCAATACTTTGGCACCATCGATTACAGGGGCATCGATTCGGGTACTGGATTTGTTAAGTTCTACAACAGAATTACGTGATAAACTCGAACGGAATACTCGTTACTTCAGAACAAAAATGACGCAAGCCGGATTTGATATTTTACCCGGTGAACATCCCATCGTACCCATCATGTTGTATGAAGCATCCTTGGCACAGAATTTTGCCTCTAAACTTTTAGATCATGGTATCTATGTAATCGGATTCTTCTTTCCGGTGGTTCCGAAAGGCAAAGCTCGAATCCGTGTGCAGATTTCAGCAGGGCATGAAACCGAACATCTTGATCAAGCAATCGACACCTTTACAAATGTGGGCAAGGAATTGGGAGTATTGAAATAAGCTGGAAAAGATGACTTTTCCTGAATATTATTTTTTTACGAAGTCCAATGAAACACTGTTCATGCAATATCTGAGTCCGGTTGGTTCCGGGCCATCATCAAACACATGACCCAGATGGCCTCCACATCGTGCACAGTTTACTTCCTCCCTGATCATACCAAAAGATGTATCTTTTAAAATAGACAGATGACTATTCTGAATGGCTTTATAAAAACTAGGCCAACCGGTGCCGGATTCAAATTTTGATTCTGAAGAAAACAAAGGAAGTTTACAAGCCTTACAAATATATACACCCTCCTCATGTAGATTCCAGTATTTACCGGTAAAGGGTCTTTCGGTTCCTTTTTCTCTCAATACCTCATATTCTTCCTGAGTGAGTAATTGCTTCCATTCTGCGTCTGATTTAGTGACAGGTTGAATAGTATCCTTCCAGGTTAGCGTATCTGCGAAGGTAGGGGGAAGCTGTGGAGAGTAAGACAAGGATCTTTTAATGGAATTGCATGAAAATTTGAATGCAATCAGAAACCCAAACAATATAAATTTCATCAATGCTATTTTATTTTATCAAACCGATGATCATCCTGCTCAGCTAATTTGACGATCTTTTTCATGGTCGTAACGATAGCAATGAATAGTAAATAAATCGGAAAGAAAATTCCATACAAAAAGCGATAGGTACCGGCATCGTCCATTTCCAACCCGCTTATTTTCTGAGCTATCCACCCACCCGCAAACATCATTATAAAAAATGAGATAATAGAAAACACCCAATAGTATTTATGTCTCGCCGTCAATAAACCAATGATGACATTGTACAGGATGTATAGCAAAGTAAAGGCAACCGCCAGGGTCCATGGGAATCGGTCTTCCGTATCGAATAATTTAGAAACCGCATTGGCCAATAAAAACAATATAAACACACATGCCAGTTGAAGGAAGGGATTTTTAAGTCTATCTGCGATTGCATTTGAATCCATTGTCAGACTAAGGTAGCAATTAAATCATAATCATCCGCGGATTCAATGTGCACATTGACCATCTGGCCTGCTTTTAGTTTAAGTTTTGGATCCAGTATATGGATCTCCTGATCCACTTCAGGACTATCTCCTTCTGATCTTCCAGCCCATCCCGTTTTTTCTTTCCGATCAATGATAATCCTCATCTTGGTACCTACTTTCTTATTGTTTTTTTCCGCAGAGATTGTTCTTTGGATTTCCATGAGTTGATTCATACGATCTGTTTTCGTTTCAGCCGGGATATCATCTTCGAGCTTATATGCAGTAGTATCCTCCTCATGAGAATAGGTGAATACACCCAACCGGTCAAATTTCATTTGCTCTACAAAATCACATAGATCTTTAAAGTCTTGTTCTGTCTCTCCAGGAAAACCTACCA
>CALMKY010000296.1 GCA_937867195.1 uncultured Saprospiraceae bacterium
TTATATGCTTTGAGCAATGCTAATAATAATTACAAAGTATATAATCTGAGCAAATTACTGCGATACGAATGGCCCTCCCTCGCCAACCGTACGTATCTGGCCACGACGATGGACCGACCCATCTCTTCATTTACAACCAGCTCAGATGGTACTGTTTATATGACTGTTGAGGATCAAGGTAATTTTAAATTGTATTCCATTACTAAAAATAGCATAGTGGCAAAACCTTTGATAGATAATTCCATAGGTGGCTATTCGAGTGTATCGGTATCCGGAGGAACTACACCAGTCATCGTTGCCAATTATGAATCATCGATCATGCCGCCGGAAGTCGCCAGGATTAATCCTGTTATCAAGTCTCATGAATATATTTCCTCATTCAATCATGAAAAAATATCTACCCTTGACTTACCTCTACCCGAAGTGGTTTGGACACTTACCAGCAGAGGTAAAAAAATACGAAGTTTGTTAGTAAGGCCCGCCGGTTTTGATACCAGTAAAAAATATCCATTGTTTGTCGTAATGCATGGAGGCCCTGCCGGTGCTTGGACCGATACCTGGAATTATAGATGGAACTATCATTTACTTGCTGCGCCAGGTTATGTATTGGTTATGACTGATTACACAGGTTCTACCGGATATGGCGATAAATTTGCACAGGATATCCAGTTTGATCCATTTAAGGGTCCGGCAAATGAAATCAATGAGGCTGCTGCTGATGTGATCAAACGATATTCTTTTATTGATGGAAATAAACAAGCTTGTGGGGGTGGTAGTTATGGAGGTCACCTTGCAAACTGGATGCAGGCTACGACCAGCCATTATAAATGCATTGTATGCCATGCAGGCTTGGTAAACAGTGAAGCTCAATACGGCACCAGCGATGTGCTGTGGGGTCGTGAAGTCATGAATGGAGGTGCTCCCTGGACTCAAAATGAAACATGGAAAACTCAAAACCCCATTCGGTTAGCTTCCAGATTTAAAACACCTATCTTGATAACGGTTGGAGAAATGGATTATCGGGTACCGATCAATAATTCATTGGAAAATTGGGCTGCATTACAACGATTGAAGGTGCCATCCAGACTCGTCGTTTTTCCGGAAGAAAATCATTGGATTCTCAGAGCAGAAGATAGCAGATATTGGTATTCTGAAGTGCAAAACTGGTTGAATAATTATCTCAAGTAATGGATATAAAAAGCCCTGATACCCGAAAGTACCAAGGCATTTATATACGAGGATTTCAAAGTAATCTATTGGATAAGGATGCGCTCAATAGACTGGGCATTACCGGCATCAAGTTTTATAAAATACATTCCCGGTAAAAGCCCAGAAGTATTCAATCTCATATCCATCATCTCGTGATTAATCGTAGTTTTGATTATGACCTGACCCAACTGGTTAATAACTTGAAGGATTCCATCCGTCATAAAGGGTGATATCAGTTTGATATTTACAAAATCATGAGCAGGATTGGGGAAAGCACGGATGTCGATTAATTTTGGTTTGCTTCGGTTTTCCAATTGAAAGGCCTTGACTATATCCTTGACAAGTGTAAAACGTATTGCTCCGGACCAGTCACTGTTATTAAATGTGCAGATGCCTCTTACCCTGGCTTTGTATTTTCCTTGCGGTAATGAAAAGTTTAATTCAAAAAAATTGTTTTTCACATCGATGGTCTTGTTAAACGCGGGTGTATTCTCTTCTGATTCAATTCTGATTTGGTAAAGACTGGCTCCGGTAGATACCCATTGGATGACAAGATTAGCAGAATCCGCTTTAACCGATAGCCCGGTAGGTACATCACAAGTAAACTTTGATGTGCCGCCACCACTATTATTCTTTGATCCTTGCGGAGTAATGGTCATCAATGAATCCACACGCGTAGAATCATAATTGCCACAATGAGCTCTTACCTCCACTTTGTATTGAATCCCCGGTATCAGTCCGGTTAGTGTCAGCGTCGTGTCGAGGATATGTTCTTTGTCCAAATGAAATTCAGGAGTTACCTGTTCACTTTCGATTTCAACATGGTAGAACGCTGCATTGGATACTTTATTCCATGAAATGGTAATCGTACTATCCGATGAATGAATAACAGAGACCACTAAATTTTTGCCACATACAGTATCTTTTTTTGCTTTACTGGAATCCTTTTTTTCAGAATCACCTTTTGAATCATCACTACCTTCTGAACCGTTATCCGTGATCGGAGGAGCTGTTGCTCCGGTCACTCCTACTGTAAATGAAACAAATTCACTCCAATTACTTTTACTTTTATCGCAGATCGCTCTTACTTTAAATTTATATTTTCCATCGGGGAGTGTGGTTATAAAAGGATTGGCTACCGAGACTTCATTCAGAATGGATGAATCTTTAGTTTGATTTTCAAGTTCCATTTGGAATGAAGATGCATCACTTACCCAGGACAATTTCACATCATTGCCGCTTACGGTAAACGCCAGGGATGTTGGAATTGAGCAAGTCGCCGAAGGCTTTCCGCTTCCCGAAGACTTCGCAGTATCCGATTTCGTTTTATCATCTGATTTGGTGGTATCCTCACCTGAATCTTTTATTGTCGGAGTACCGACGACAAAGGATAATTCCGTACTCCAATCACTATGGTTCGAGCCACATATGGCTCTTACTTTAAACTTATAGTTACCATCAGGCAACGTAGTAATAAAAGGATTGCTCACTGTTTTTTCATTGATGATGGCGGAATCATTGCTTTCATTTTCCAATTCCAGTGAAGGTGCTCAGGCCATTTGTCTCTCGGAACCTGGGCTGCTATAAACCTGTCGAGCAACTGTTTCATCGCCGGTGTCCAAGCATCCTGCGCGGCTTCGATCTCATCCCAAGAAACCCCGTCGATAAATGTGGCTTCTACAAACTCGTTTGCTAGCCGGTCGAAGAGAGGTGTCTTCGACTCCTGTCTCATAGAACCATGAGTTCGGACTTGGTGTCCTGGTCTTGGACCAAGAGCTTCGCTCCATCGGCTAGCTTTGCATCTACCAGATGATAGAGCCGGATCGCTTGGCGAATGATGGCTGTCTTGGTCGCGTCCTTCTTAAGACAAAGCTCGTCTAGAGCCTTCATCTCGGTGTCGCTCAAAGTCAACGTCATCGCTTTCTTGTCATTCATCGGCAATTCCTCACACCTCTATTATATGCAGAATCCACGGAAAATATACACGGGAAATGCACTTCCCGTAGATTTTGTGTATAATGACCGTGGAATTCCCGTGGAGGGCTGTTCAAATGAGCGAAAGGCGACAGCACTCGGGATACCGTATGAAGGTGATGTCTGGGACTTTTTCGATAAGGGTGCGGTGCCTGCCAAAGTGCTTCCCGTCGGC
>CALMKY010000297.1 GCA_937867195.1 uncultured Saprospiraceae bacterium
ACTATAGCTATAAATCAAAATCATACCCATTGGACGAATGGATTTGGCCATGTGAGGAGCAGTAGAGTGGAGAAAACCCACTTACTAATTCAAATGATATCAAAAATTATTATTTATGCAATATGGCATTACAAAATATCCAATCGGGCTGCAAGATTTTAGTGGAATTTGGAGGGTATGATAAGCATATATTGACAAAACGCAGCGGTGAAACGTGTACCTATAATATTGACGAGAAGTTGGCACCATTAGATAAAATTTTTACACTATGACCATCATCAAAAAACAACAACCTTCCGTCCATAATTTCAGGATTAGTGCAGTTGAATGTATTGCCAAAAACACTTTTGATCACCATTATGATTTATTACTGTATATTTATATAGATTGTTTGAAATTTATGTGGATAACTGAAATTTATCTCTTATTTTTGTTGTTGGTTCTCTATCAATAACTTTATGGCAAGTAGTAGGACATTGGTAAGTTTTGACTGGGCGATCAAAAGACTCTTGAGGCAAAAGGCTTCTTTTGGTATTTTGAATGGTTTTTTATCAGAATTGCTTCTTCAAGATATCAAAGTCAGCGAGATATTGGAGTCAGAAGGTAATCAAGAAGATGAAGATGATAAATACAACAGATTGGATTTATTATGTACAGACACCATAGGTGACCTGATCATAATCGAAGTTCAATTCTACGAAGAATCCGATTATTTTCATAGATGTCTTTATGCATCTTCAAAGGTTATTACAGAATTTATGTCCAAAGGCGAAGCTTATCGTGGAGTTAAAAAAGTGTTTTCAATCAATATATTGTACTTTGATCTCGGACATGGCTCTGATTATCTATACAAAGGTATTATTGATTTTCGTGGAATACATTTGGAAGATCGATTAGAATTATCAGAAAATCAGAAAGAAAAGTTTGGAAAGAAATTTCCATCTGATATATTTCCAGAATACTATCTGATCAAGGTCAATAATTTCAACAATATCGCCAAAACTACAATAGACGAATGGATATATTTTCTAAAAAACACAGAACTTCCCAATAATTACAAAGCCCAAGGGCTTGCTTTGGTAGATTCACAATTAAAATATGACAATATGGATATCGCAAGTAAACGCAAATACAATCAATATCTCAAGGAGATAAAAATATCTCAAGATATGTTGGAAACAGCAAAATTTAAAGGAAAAATCGAAGGAAAAATCGAAGGAAAAATCGAAGGAAAAATCGAAGGAAAAATCGAAGAGAAAATTGATATGATTTTGGTCTTACATGCAGATAAACTCTCCATCGCCCAAATAGCTAAATATGTTCGCCTCCCCGAAGATGACGTCGTCAGTATTATAAATGAACATCGTAAAGGCCAATCTTAGCCTATTAAATTGAATCTTTAGCGATACGATAAAAAAGTAGAGCCTTGCTACTACCAAAACTTTCCTACATTAATGGTTCAAAACTCACTGGTAAAGTGAAACATCACTTCTGGATGGTTTTCTTGTGCCATTTTCAAGGTCCAAGCTGACTCAGCTAAAAACACCAATTTACCGTCTGTGTCCCTTGCTAAGTCTTTTTTTCTGCGGGAAATGAACTGGTCTTCTTTGTCTTTGCCCTTAGTCACTCGTGGGTCTCCGTCTAGGTCTAGGTCAATTTACTCGGTCGTCTTCGATAGCGTCTAGCTTGCGTCTCAAGTCTTCCAGTTCTTCGATGGTTTCGATATTGGGTAATACCTTCACCGTGCATGCAGAGATCGACCTCCCCGGTGAAGACTATATCGATTCGATCGGACAAACCATCAACTATGTATCCGTCTACGGGATCATAAAAGAACGCATGGCCGTTCCGACCCCGTTGCTTGAGACCATTGCCCAGGATATCTCCACCCGTATTTATGCACTCGACAACCGCATTTCTTCCATCCGCATTTCTATTGAGAAGAAGAACCCGCCGATCAATGCTATGGAGGGTTCGGTTGCTGTGAAGTATCACCGGGATTTTTAAGGCCGGGCCTTTACGATTCTGTGTTAAACGGCAAATATTTACCCGCCGATTTAATTACCTTCGGACGATTAAACCTCCGTTATGATAAAAAAGATCCTCAGCTTTTTAGTATTGGGCATTTGCGCAGTTTCATCACAGGCGCAGGATGATCTCATCAAGCAATCAAAGTATGATCCGCATGTATTGTTCAGTCCGCTGTTCTATACCACCGGCGGCACCATCAGCCGGGCCGCAACCGGCGAACCCAATGTGGGTTACTGGCAGAATAAAGCCGACTATGTGATCGCCGCATCGCTGAACGACGAAACGAACCAGGTAAGCGGAACAGTTACCATCACCTACAAGAATAACAGTCCGCATACCCTGCCATTCCTGTGGCTTCAACTGGATCAGAACCTCTTCAACAAAGACAGCCGTGGACAGGCACGCATGCCGCTCAACAGCCGCAGCCGTTATGGCGATAGTAAGAGCACATTCAATGGGGGATATAAGATCTCTTCGGTGAAACTGCTCAACGAAAATGCCGATGCCAATTATATCATCTCCGACACCCGTATGCAGATACGTTTGCCCAGATCCATGAAACCGGGCGGCGATATCACCCGGATAAAGATCGAGTATTCATTCACCTTACCTGAATACGGCGCTGACCGGTGCGGTATCCTGAAAACAAAGAATGGCAACATATTCGCCGTGGCTCAATGGTTTCCCCGCATGTGCGTATTTGATGATGTGCAGGGATGGAACACCGATCCCTATCTCGGCCCCAGTGAATTTTACTGCGAGTACGGAGACTTTGATGTGACCATCACGGCTCCTTCCTCGCACATCGTTG
>CALMKY010000298.1 GCA_937867195.1 uncultured Saprospiraceae bacterium
TGGTCAAGATAGCCGTTTCAATAATTTGACAATCGATGGTACCATATTCAATAATAGTTTCGGTCTTGCAAGTGCCCCGGGAGGTCAGGCCAACTCTACTCCGATCTCGTTGGATGCGATCGAAGAAATTCAAATCAGTTTAGCTCCGTATGATGTGAGACAAGGTGGATTTGTAGGAGCGGGTGTCAATGCTGTCACCAGATCCGGTACCAATAAAACGCAGGGTTCTATATTCTATAGTGGAAGAAATCAATCTTTGACGGGTAATAATGCTGCAGGTACAACGATACTTAGACAAAACTTTGATGTTAAGCAAATTGGTGGAAGATTGGGTGGTGCCTTAATAAAAAATAAATTGTTTTATTTTATCAATTATGAGCAAGAGAGAAGAACGGATCCTGCCTCTACTTTTCTGGCAAACAGAGGTACTGCCGGTAACAATATTACCAGGGTTTTAGCTTCTGATCTGGATAATTTGTCTTCATTTTTAAAATCAAAATTTAACTACGATCCGGGTCTTTATGAAAACTATCCTTTAGAGACACAAAGCAATAAAGGATTGGTTAAAATTGATTACAATATCAGTAAGAAACATCGTCTAAGTGCTCGTTACAATTACCTCAAATCACATCGTGATGTATTGGCGAGCAACAGTGGTGTCATCAGTGGAAACAGAAGCTTGAATTTAACAGCAATGAATTTCCAAAATTCAAATTATGTGATCAATAATGATTTGTATTCCGGTATCATTGAATTAAATAGCATCCTGAGCTCAAGATTCTCAAATAATCTCCAGGTAGGCTATACAGCCAATCGTGATTATAGAAGCAGCCGTGGTGGCATATTCCCGTTAGTAGACATTTTGAAAGATGGTACTACATATACAACTTTTGGATATGAACCATTTACCCCAAATAACGTATTGAATACGGATACCTGGCAGTTTAAAGACGATATCACCTGGTACACCGGTAAGCATACGTTTACTGCAGGTGTAAACCTTGAGTCTTTCAAATTTACAAATGGCTTTACTCCAACCTATTATGGGCAATATGTATTTAATTCTATCGATGATTTTATGAAATCCGCGAATGGCGATAATTCAATCACTGAAAGAAGATATACATTGACCTATTCCGCTTTGCCTGGAAAGGCCATTCCATTTGCCATTACCAAAGCCATTCAACCGGGTATTTACCTCCAGGATGAAGTGACTTTATTGAAGGACAGAATGAAAATTACCTATGGTATCAGAGCCGATTTGCCATCTTTTGGCAATACTGCTTTGCATAATTCTGAAGTAGACGGATTTACATTCAAAGACGCTTCCGGTAATCCATTAAAATTGAGTACTTCAAAATTACCTGATGCGAAAGTTTTGTTTTCTCCCCGCATTGGATTTAACTGGGATGTTACCGGCGACAGAGCTCTGCAAATCAGAGGAGGATCAGGAATCTTCTCAGGAAGACCAGCATTCGTATGGATCTCTAACCAGGTAGGTAATAATGGAATTTTGACAGGTTCGTATACTTTCGACAATACTAAAAATTATCCTTTTAGTCCCGATGTTACAAAATACATTCCGGAAAATGCAACCACACCTTCATCTTATAATATTGCAGTAACGGATCCCAATTTTAAATTTCCACAGCTCTGGAGATCCAATCTGGGATTGGATTTCAAATTACCACTGGGCATGGTGGGTACAATCGATGGAATTTTCAGTAAAAACCTGAATCAGGTTTATTATATCAATTCTAACCTGGTGCCTTCCAGCAGCAGTTATGCAGGAAATGATAATAGACCGGTATATGCCGGTATAGGAGCCAATGGCCAGTTATTGACCGGAGCAACTCTCAATAATGCGATCCGCATCAATCCAAAGATTACAGATGCCATCCTATTGACCAATACAAATAAAGGTTATACATATTCTTTGACTGCACAATTACAAAAACAATTCACAAAAAATTTCTTCTTCACTGGTGCATACAATTTTGCTGTCGCAAAAGACTTGATGACTGCAGGATCCATAGCCTTCTCCTCCTGGAGGGACAATCCAAGTTTGTTAGGTAATAATTTACAGCAATTAGCATTCTCTGATAATGATCAAAGACATAGGATCATTGCAGGCCTTTACTTTAAAATTCCCGATAATTTCGGCGGTACCGGTTTCAATCTTGGATTCCAATCAGGTAATCAAGGCCGGGTAACGTATACAGTCAATGGAGATGCGAATGGTGATGGATTGACCGCTAATGACCTGCTGTACATCCCCACCGACGCCAGTCAATTAAAATTTGAAGCGTATACTGCCGGAAGTGGAGCTACTGCAAGATCTTACAGTGCCCAGCAACAAGCCGATGCATACAATGTTTTCTTAAAGAGCAATGATTACCTGGCTAAAGGCGGTCGTTATGCAGAAAGAAACGGATTCTTATTACCCTGGCTGACTACGTTTGATGCCAGCGTCACAAGAGACATAGCGTTTACTAAACAACACAAGATTCAGTTGCGTTTGGACATGGTCAATTTAGGAAACCTCATCAATCACAACTGGGGTGTTTCCACCATCACAACGACCCGAGCTCCTCTCCAATTCAGGTCTAAAGATGTAGCTACTAACCAACCTATCTACCGTTTTACGGAAATCGGTACATCCTTACCTACTCAATCTCTCATTAAGGGATCCACTCTGGGAGATGTATGGCAATTACAATTAGGAGCCAGATATATTTTTAATTAAAATTTATGTTATAAAATATTTATTGAACCTAGTATCAATAAATTACGAAAGGTCATGTCGGGGGGCATGGCCTTTTTTAATTGAATAAATGAAAATTAAATCAGGACAGGTACACCGATCACCATCCTTTTTACCTAACATCAAATTATTAACTTGATTGAACTTTCGTCGGCAAAAAAAAACTTAGTGTTGATTATTTTTAGACAGTCAATTATTAAACATTTAGATCCAATAGACCATCGGGTAGATTCATTACAATCACTTTATTTTCCAGATCAATATCAAGTATAAAATCTTCAACGATCGGAATTCTGATTTCTTTGTCTGCTACCCTCAATACAGCCAGCTCCTGAGTCGGGAGTTCTTCAACCTGATCGACCATTCCTATATTATTGCCGCTTTCATCTTTTATCAAATAACCAATCCAGGACTCTTCCTGAGTTGTATGTTGAAGGTCATCCGGATGTATCTCTTCAGGATGAATGCAGATCTCATGGCGGATCAGCTCCTGCGCCTCCTGATCAGAGGGGATTTCTTCAAATTTAATTTCAATGAATTCTCCTCTTGAAGCCATCGTTTCAATAAAGAACGGCGCCCAAATACCATTTACTTGAATCAGACATTTTTTTAAATTACTCCAGGTATGTTCCAGGTCTTCGTAAGCATTCACTAAAAGATGTCCTTTGTATCCATTTGTT
>CALMKY010000299.1 GCA_937867195.1 uncultured Saprospiraceae bacterium
TAAAATGATTTCCATACTGGGACTTGATTTGTTCAAGAGTCATTGTAGCCAAATTAGATTCTTTACGATTAAAATTAAAGGCCACTTTCCCTAAGATCGAGTCCTGGAGCTTCAAATGGTAAATCCCTGCCTGATGAATTGCGCCTTTAACATCCAATATTTCATGATTTCCAAGATGACGCTGATAAGGAATGATGTCATCACCTTTGTCATTTACCAGGTGTATGACATCTTCAGTAATATTTTGTTGGGCATTGAGTTCAATGGTTTCATCATTGCCTATGAACCGAGCGATCTTTTCTGCGGTGTTTTTATAGAGTCCCATTTTAAATAACATCGGAACAAAAATTTCTGGATTGCGGCTAAGGTCAGAATAATCGGATGATAATGGGGTAGAACAAATAAACAGGGCACCTTTGTCAATTTTTATTTTCGATAAAAATGATTGGTCATCCCCGAAGCCGATTATTTTTTCTTCGCCTTTGATACCTGTGGAACGTACGTATTTTCCCTGGACAATCGGAAGCCGGGTGTTGCCGGTGACCCGGTTGTACACATCTTTAAATATAAACTCTTGTGTATTGATATAACTTGTATTGGATACTTTTTTTAAGTAAGAAGATATTATACCGGCTCCCCCCTGACTATAAAAATTATTATAAGAACGGATGTCGATGGCAGGTCCGGGGAATACCAGCACATTGGTGCCTTGTTTTGCAGCATTGGTTAATTCATTGGCCAATCCACTGGATACGTCATTGAGGTCATCCAGGACAATGAGTTGTTGATTTAGAAAAGACGCGTAATTGATATTTCTCAATGATTGAGTTGAGATTTGAGCGGATGGCAAAGATTGCAGAGCGGTGAGCAGGTTGTCATTGGCTTGATCTTTTGAAATGACCAATACATTGATATGATTAGCAACATTGAAGCTCAGAAACATTTTATCATCAAATTGCACAGGGAAATCCGTGATTTCGAGTTGAAGATCTTGCCATCCTGCCTTTTCTAAAATGACCCTTGCGGTATCTGTCTTTGATTCGAAAGCAGCTAATGAAAGAGTGCCCAGCGGTTTGGATTGGCCATTCTGAAATAATGAGACTCTGGCATCCTGTACAGGTTGATCGCCATAATTATGAATTTTAAATTTTAGCAGATTGGGCTCATTGAGCCATTGAGCTGGAGAATCAAACCAGGCGGTATCAATGGCTACATTTTTCTCCTGGATGCTTTGCAAAGGGATCAGGTAGGTCCTGACAGAAGAATCGATAGGCTCCCTTAAATCACAGATCGATTTTTGAAAATCCGATATGAGGTAAATATGTAGATTGCCATTGGATTTTGATAAAGTAGTGATCATGTTGATAAATGCCTCGTTCAAGGTATGAACCGCCGGGGTAGCTTGTATTTCATCGATCATCGAGATCGCTTCATCCTGATATACCAGCCTGAAGTGTTTCCCTAAAAAATCATGAGTCAGGATCATGAACCTATCTTCGGAGGAATAAGATTGCACAATGGTCCGGGCTCTTTGTTTGGCTTTGGAAATCAAAGGTACGTCCTGAGCCAATGCATTCATTGAATAAGAATTATCCACAAATATTCCTACCATGTTTTGAGCAAACTTTTCGGTTGTTTGTTTTTTCCTGAAGGGTTGTGCAAATGCCATTACCAGAAAAGATAAAGCCAACAACCTCGCTATGAGCACCAAAAGATTTTTTAATTTAGTCCGTGCACTGGTTTCATCCTTTACTTCTTTTAAAAAGCGGACAGAAGAGAAATACACTTTTTTATACCTTCTGAAGTAAAATAAATGAATAAGGATGGGGATCGCCAGTGTCGCCAGTGCTCCCAAAAACCAGGGGTAAAGAAACTGCATATCGGATAGCAAATGTAGGGATTTGGAAGTGGATGAGTTGGAAAATGCTTAGACATTGGTTAATCCCATGCTGTTTGTCCTGCAAACTCAGGCCTAGGGGCACTATGGGTGATCGCACATCGCATTGATCGTGGATCTGACGAACCAGCTTTCTAGTGATGATCCTTACATAACTATTAAATCAAAATTCAGGTTTTAGTTCATATTTTTAGAATTTATTTTATAACTCAGAAAGTGTCTTAATTAATAATCGTGATATGAATTCACTATTTTCTTCAGGTATAAAAGATGCCCTTTTAGATACATGTCTGCAGAATCTTTTTGGAAACTTGACGATGGATCAATGGTCCGCGTTGAAATCAAAATTTAAAATTCTTTCTATTACTGCCGATGAAATTCTTTTTAATGCCGACGATGAAGCGGATAGCATGTATTTTGTATTGAGCGGGAAGTTACAAGTAAGTACCCGATGGAAAAATGAATCCAGGATCATTGCTCAATTGATAAAAGGTGATTCAGTCGGGGAGATTGCATTGATTACAGGTGAAAATCGTTCGGCGACGGTCCGTGCAGTGCGAGAGACGGTTCTGGCCCAATTAACTAAAAATGATTTTGAAGAGATCATCCGGGTAAGTCCGGAAATATACATACCCATATCAAAAAATGTAATTAAAAGGCTGGCAGCTGATCAAAACAGAAAGAAAAGGCATTCCAATCAGGGTAATTTAACGCTCATCTTGGATCAATCCACTCCGGTTACCGAAATGGTCCTGCACGAGATCAGAAAATATATACAGGAGACCTCAACCCTATTGATCCTTCATTATGAAGACATCATCCAAAATTCATTTACGCTTGAAGAACATTTTTTCGATGACCTTTATTTTTTGCGATGGATTGAAGAACAGGAAGACCGTCATGACATCGTCTTATTCGTAGCAGAAAGTCATCAAAAGGAATGGATCCATAAATGCATTGCTCACTCCGACGATATATTTTACCTGGTTCATGCGGATTTTCCGATCTCTGAAAAGATAAATCTGCCCAACAGGACGCTTAAAGGAATCATTGTATTGAATCAGGAGGGAGCTTCTTTTTCTCATTCGACGGTCTATCGGGACCATCCTGAGCACATCTATAAAATAAATATCAGGCAAAATAATATTGAAGATTACCACAGACTGGCCAGAATCATGTCGGGCAAAGCCATAGGTTTGGTCCTTTCCGGAGGCGGGGCAAAAGGTTTTGCCCATCTTGGAGTATACAAAGCTCTGTTGGAAGCGGGTGTGCGCATTGATTTTGTTGGTGGTACCAGCATGGGTGCTTTATTAGGTGGTTTTATCGCGATGGATTTGACATTGGATGCAATCATTGAATTTGTCAGGCACGGGGCTTCCTTGAATCCTATGGGTGATTATACTATTTTCCCTTACCATTCGATCATCAAAGGCAAACGTCTTGATTTTTTAATCAATAAGGTTTTAAAAGAAATTCATGCTACCAATTTGAATATTGAAGATTTATGGCTTGGCTTTTTTTCTGTTTCCTGTAATTATACAAATTCCAATGCTTCCATTCATGTCAGAGGCAACCTGTATAAAGCGTTAAGGGCCAGCATATCGATCCCGGGCATTTTTCCGCCTGTGATCCAGAATGCAAAATTATTAATGGACGGTGGTTCTTATAATAATTTTCCGACGGACATTATGCACAGCGTCATGGGGGCAGCGCATATCATTGGGGTCGAAATCGAAAGAGACAAATTAAACATTCCGGAAATGGATTTCTTACCGGATAATTCGACTTTATTTTGGGATCAGTTCAATCCTTTCAGGAAACGGAAATATCATACCCCTTCGATTTTAAACCTGTTGCTGAATGCCACTTTATTTTACAGTGATTTTAGAAAAGAAGAGTTAGAACAATATGCCGATGTTTTGTTTAAACCCGATGTGAGTAAGTTTAACATGCTGGATTGGAGTTCGTTTGATGAAATTATTGAAATTGGTTATCACCATGCAAAAGATATATTGAATCGACTCTCATCAGAGGAAAGAATCAATCTTGGATTAAAATAGTTCCTAACCAAATTCGATGTTAGCGCCTCCTCAGATTCTTTATTTGCGCTCAAACACAGACAATGGATGACGGCCTGGATGTAAAGGAAGTGCATCATCCCAGGGTTCAAACGCATTGGTAACGTTTTTCAATCCTGTATTCATCAAATCGGGATAGTGTCTCAGCAGCACGGACTTTAAATTATTGGAATCTATCCACTGCATACCTTCTTCCGTATAATAGGATGAATTATAGCAATCGGTAAAAAATCGATCAGCCTGAAGCCTTCGGGTCGCGTTGAGGAGAAATAACTGGAACATCGTTTCTCCAAACGCAAAGGCTGTTGGTCTCCTGGATTCAGCTAACGTACCAATCATTAAATCCACCTCTTCAATGCCGTCGGGACCATAAATTTCTTTTAATTTATTGATGACGGTTTTGTTATCGGTAATATCTTCAATGCAATTCAGTGGGTTTAGTCCTAATTGTCTCCTGAATTCATTGTATCTGGGTACCCCTCTTTCCCTGGCTCTTAGAATGTCTACAGTACCCATATCATACACCGGATTACCCGGAATAGAAAGATTTTGCATAAACGCGGGATAATTATTTAAGACAACCTGTCCGGGATGCTGCATACCCAATGAATACCAGATGTTTTGAATTCCATATTTTTGAATACAATCATAAGCCCCTTTATGCCTGGTATGCACAAAAGGAATTGAGAGGTCAAACGACGCATCGTTCATTTTTTTGATCTTGATATCTTCCGGTAACATAGAGTGGATCCGGTATGCTTCCACAAATTCCTGAGTCAATCCAAAATCACCGCCATTTTTATTTATAGGATTGCCTACCACACCTCCCAATTCCGTGTTGCGAATATTTATTTCCTCTATTGTCTTCCAATCTTCCTTTTTATTCATGAGGATCGTAAGCAAACCGTACCAGTTGGAATGATTGCCCTTGTAAATGGAAGGATTGGGGTTGATGGCG
>CALMKY010000300.1 GCA_937867195.1 uncultured Saprospiraceae bacterium
TTTAGCTTTTTGGCTCAGCAAGCCGGTACATTATTTTCATCACAAAAACCAGCAATGGAGACATAATTTTGGATTTGATACGGTGTTATGGGATAAATTGTTTGGTACTTTTAAAGATGATACCGAATGGCAGAAAGGCCCTTATAAAATGAAAGAATTATTACAAGTGAAAGCCTGATTTTATTTTAGGGTAAAAATATTTTTAGGTGGATTACGCCCGATAAATGGAAATTGCTCAAGATCCACTACTTGTCCACTAATGGGACCGGAAGCATCTTCCAGCCAATAGATTGCAGCATTTGCAATCTCTTCCGGGTAAAGGATGCGCTGAGATGGAATATATGGTAATTTAGTAAACCAATCATCACCGAAGCCCTGGCTTTTCCTACGGGCCATTTCGGTTTCTGTGAGCACCCATCCGGGATTTATCTGATTGACCCTGACATGGTAATCTCTGAATAAACTATCTCCGAGATTACGGGTCAAGGTCATCAAAGCTCCTTTGGAGACACTGTAAGGTAATAAATTCGGTTCTCCAGCATAGGCATTGACCGAACCAATGTTCAAGACACAACCTTTGGTAGACTTTAAATAAGGAAGTGCCCCCTGGATTAATAAAAAAGGAACGATGGTATTGATTTCAATGAATTCTCTGAACAGTTGTGCATCCGTGGTTTCTATATTGGCCGAACCCTGCTTTGCAGCATTATTTACCAAAGCATCTAATTTTCCAAATGTTTTTATGGTAAACCCGATTAATTGATTTACTACTTCGGGTTCATGGAGGTCCCTGATGAATAATGACGCATGGGACTCACCTAAATCGCGAACCACCTCATCACCCAAATCTTTTTCCAGGCCATGAATCATTACTTTGGCTCCTTCTGAAACGCATTTTTTTGCAATGGCTTTACCGATTCCTGTTGTACTCCCAGTCACGATCACCACTTTCCCCTGCAATCGCATGTCTATATTGGTTTTAATATACTTTTTACAATATCGCGTCGATGCATTTTTTCAAAAGCTTCATGCCACTGCGAAATATCCCAAATGCCACCGATGATGGGTCTAACATCCAATTTACCATTTGCTAGCAGGGCAATCACTTTTTCCCAAATAGACCAATGATGGCTAAAACTTCCTTGCAGGGTTACATTTTTTTGAACCAACGGGTCTAACGAGAAATTAAACGGAGTTTTGCCCCAACCAACTTTTGCAATCTGTCCTTTAGGCCTTACGAGGTCTAGTGCAATCTTTAATGTTTCACTTACCCCTGCAGCATCTACGACGACATCCGCACCTAAACCATCCATTTGAAAAGCCCATTCTCTTGCATCACCTACCAAGGTTTTACATTGGTAATGCTCATGGGCTATCTTCAATCTTTTATCATCTGAAGGCAATCCGAGAATGGCAACTTCTGCTCCCACCAAAGTAGCCATGGCTGCACACAAAATACCGATCGTACCGGGTCCCAATACGATCACCCGATCTCCCGGTCTGATGTGAATATTTTCTATTACAGCATTATAGGCAACACTGCATGGTTCGGTCAGGCAAGCTTGTTCAAAAGAAAGATGATCCGGTACCTTGTGCAAGCATCGGGATGGTACTTTGACATACCGTGTCATGGCACCATGAACTCCATATCCAAACCCTTTGCGGGAAGGATCCAAATTATAATAACCTTGCCTGGTCATCGGATTGGAAGCATCGATGACTGCTGCAGTCTCTGAGACTGCCCGATCACCCTCTTTCCATTTTTTCACATTCTTACCGCATTCGAGGATATGACCGCCAAATTCATGACCTAATACGATCGGATAATTAACCGGCCAGGAATGATCGGAGGTCCATTGATGAAGATCACTACCACAAACCCCCACATTTACTACTTGGAGCAATACATCATCATCCCCGATGATGGGCCTCTCGATTTCTCTTAATTCTACCGATCCGGGAGTAGGAGAAAAATTGACTACGGCTGCTGATTTCATTTGTACAAGTCTAATGTACAAACTTAATCAACGAATTTTGGAATTAGATTGGTAGGAACTTCTGATATAATTATGATAAGTGATTACAGCGAAATAAATAAATTTCGCACTACCCAACAGGTAAGCCCCAAATTGGGTACTGCGAATTTTATTCGCAAAATGCAAAGGCAGAATTGGGATAAGTGATTTCTGCGAAATAAATTTCGCCTACCTACAAAGTAATCTCAAATTTATTTATCAACCATTACCGATATTCGTATGGGTCCCAATAATCCGGAGTTCTGAATGTCCCATTGACTGGCATCGAATGGTTGGTAATTAATGTCTACCATATTTATATCGTAAAATTTTCTCCATTCCCTTTTTTGGAGATCGAGATATTTGATATGGTTGGCAGATAAATTGGTGACTTTAATTTCTATCTTGTTTTGGTTGGACAATAATTTTTGCGGAATAGATAACGAATAGGGCGAATACCAGGCTGTACCAATGTATTTACCATTGATGGTTACTTCAGCACTCTCCCTGACATCTCCGAGTTGTATCGCATAATGCTTAAAGAAATCGGAATCAGGCAGCGAAAAAGTGGATGTATAGATCACATCTCCGCTAAAATATCTTGACATCGAATCCGGCCCCTGTGTCCAGGATACCAGCGAATCCATTGTAAATGCAGTAGGATTTGAAGGATAACCATCATGGAATGTTACTTTCCATGGTTTGTTCGGGTTAATGGTGTTGACTAATGTATACTTCACAGGATCATCAAATGATTGCATTCGGTTAGGAATACAATTGATAAATAAAAATGCGGATTTGCCACTGGGAAGATCGATGTACACTGAACTTCCATGCTGAATTTCGAGGTTGGTAAAATGGTGATTTTCGGGATCGTACGCTATGGCCGAATTTACATTTCTATTGAGCTTGATCCATCCTTGATTGAAAGTCTGATGCTGATTGGCAATAAAATAAAGCACCCCGCCTTTGTATTTTTTTCTTATAAAAGAGAGTTTTTCATTCGTCATGGATTCAGGAATGATATTATCTAGTTTCAATTTCTGAATTAGGTTCTGATCAGCCGTGGGCATCTTGCCGATGATATGATCAAATGAAGATTGATCTTTATTTGTCAATCCTGTAGCATGCATCGGTTTATTCTTTTCAAAATAAACTTTTCCGCCTGATCTGAATAATTTATCAATGGCTTGCAAAGTAGCAAACGGCATGAATCTTGAATCCGGGATGATTAATCCTTTGTAGTGACTGGTTTTTGCATTGATCAAATTATGTGAAACCTTTAATTCTTTTAGCTGCCTGTCTGAAATGAAATCAAAACTGAATCCGGCCGCCGTTAGCTCATTGCACAATCTGCCCAACGCACCGCTTAGGATTCCGGTACGTTGCATGCTGTGTATATCCATTGAATTCAATCTATCATTACTTCCTGTTTTGGCCCATTCGTCATAGATGGGGAAATAAATCAACACATCGTTGTCCGGTTCACTATTTTGCAAAAAGTATTGCGATCGCTCGACGTATTTATTTAATAAAGGGAGGTGATTATAGAAATGGGATTGTTGATTAAAATTGGTCGATGCATAAAACAACCAACCGGGCCATTTGGCAGATTTAGGAGAATAAGGTATTCCGTGATAAAAAATATGATTGATGCCCGAAATAAAGGATTCGTCAATAATCGGTTTAATTTGCCGGAGGGATACTTTAAAATGGTTTCCCAGCCAGGTAGCGGTTTCGCAGGATACAAGTTTCTTACCAACGAGGTTAGCAGGCGAGGACGCCATTTTCATTGCATTGAATCCTGGAATTCCAAATCTAACCGAATCGTAATCCGGATCTTTATTGACCAGGGGGATATCATATGATTTCGTACCGAAATATTCAGTTTCAGGAATATCGGAAGCAGCATACAAATCGAGAATATTGCCAGGAGCGCCGTGCGCTTCATTGCGAAATACTTTAGCGTAGCGATGCGCAAAATCATTGGTTGGTTTGGTAAAAACATCCAATAACAAATCCGATATCGTTTCATGGTAGTCGATCATAGCCAACGAATCCTCCAACGATGATAATACCGGTTTGATCAATACATCCTTGTATGATTCAAAATTGTAACCTCTTCTTTTTTTAAATTCCGGTAAGAAGTCTTTTGTCCAGTTGGCACCATACGCTTCATATGAATCATTATAAAACGCCCTGACTCCATGATTGACTTTTGAGAATGCATCACCAAATGAATTTAAATAGTGTTGTACCGCAGTTGGATTCATATGATCCATTACATAACCTTCTCCACCCGGTGCAGCGCGTTTAACCTGTTGCCTTGTCGATAATGAAATGATCTTATCGTTGATGATTCCAAAATGCTGGGCAGAAAGATTACTATCGATTTGAGGACCACCATACGGCCATCCTGTACCCAATGTAATATCGATACCGAGACCGTATTTCTTAGCTGTTTCCACTGTAAAGTCAAGAACATCATACCATTCTTTACTGTTGAATTTAATAAAATGTGATTCTTCACCTTTTACTCCATAGATCGGGATGATGTGCATACCTCCAAAGCCGGCATCAGCATAGTCTTTGAGATTGCTGTCAAGGTCGTCTTTGTTGACAGCGCTGCCCATCCACCACCAATAGGCCCACGGTTTGTAGGTTGATACG
>CALMKY010000301.1 GCA_937867195.1 uncultured Saprospiraceae bacterium
TACGTACAGTGACCAGGTGAGTAAGATTACGAGTGTATTGAGGCCGAGGCCGTAGGGTACCATATTGAAGTGGGAAAGTGTGGAAGTGTTTTGAAGATGCTGAAAGTGCTGCGATTCATTGAACACCAAAAATTCCTTCGTACATTTACCTCATGGCTTTTCAGATCAATAGCAAAGAAGAATATTTACAAGCATACCAAAAAAGTATAGAGCATCCAAATGAATTTTGGGGAGAAATCGCATCGCATTTCTCCTGGCGTAAACCATGGAACACTGTTTCCGATTGGAATTTCAATGACCTGTCGGTTAAATGGTTTGAAGGAGCAGAACTCAATATCACAGAAAACTGTCTCGACCGACACCTGGATACCATTGGTGATCAACTTGCACTGATCTGGGAGCCCAATGATCCTAAAGACGATGTCAGGCGATTTACTTATTACGAATTATATAAAGAAGTCTGCAAAGTTGCAGCCATGCTCACCGCCATAGGAGTACGCAAAGGTGATCGTGTATGTATCTATATGGGAATGATTCCTGAACTGGCAATAGCTGTACTTGCCTGTGCGCGTATAGGAGCTATCCATTCAGTGATATTTGGAGGATTCAGTGCACAAAGTGTTGCTGACCGGGTGCAGGATGCCGATGCTAAATACATCATTACCTGTGATGGAGCAATGCGGGGACCAAAAGAAATTCCTCTCAAACCCATCATCGACGATGCACTCACTCATCCGAATCATGTAGAGAAAGTATTGGTCTATCAACATACCGGATCTCCGGTGCACATGCATGCAGACCGGGATCTGTGGTGGCATGAGACGATCAATGATAGAATACGTGATTTCATGGCGACGACCACCCAGGCCGAAGACATATTATTTATTTTATATACCAGTGGAAGCACCGGTAAACCAAAAGGAGTAGTACATACCTGTGCCGGTTATATGGTATTTGCCACGTATAGTTTTGTCAATGTATTCCAATACAAGAAAGGACAAATTCATTTTTGTACGGCAGATATCGGTTGGGTGACCGGGCATAGTTATATTTTGTATGGTCCATTATGCGCCGGAGCGACGACCCTGATGTTTGAAGGCATACCTACCTGGCCCGATACCGGGAGGTTTTGGGATATCGTGGATAAACACAAAGTGAATATTTTATATACAGCACCTACTGCTATCCGAAGCCTGATGAGTTATGGACTAGATCCATTAAAAGGCAAAGATTTAAGCAGTTTGGAAGTGCTTGGCTCAGTAGGTGAACCCATCAATGAAGAAGCATGGCATTGGTACAGTACCCATATTGGTAAAGATCGATGCCCTGTCGTCGATACCTGGTGGCAGACTGAGACCGGTGGTATCATGATCAGTAATATGGCAGGCATCACGGATGCTAAACCATCGTATGCAACGTTGCCATTACCTGGCATACAACCCGTCCTGGTCGATGAAAAAGGAAATGAAGTGAAAGGCAATCCAGCTGCCGGTAACCTATGCATCAAATCTGCATGGCCCAGCACGATCCGCACTACTTATGGAGATCATGACCGGTGTAAAAAGACCTATTTCAGTAGTTATCCCGGTTTATATTTTACAGGCGATGGTGCACTCCGCGATGAACAAGGCAACTATCGCATCACAGGCCGCGTTGATGACGTACTCAATGTATCGGGTCATCGCATCGGCACCGCTGAAGTAGAGAATGCAATCAATCTAGATCAGGATGTCATCGAAAGCGCTGTCGTTGGCTTCCCGCATGACATCAAAGGTCAAGGCATCTATGCATTCGTCATCACAGATAATAAGAAACCGGAAGAAGAAATCAGAAAAGCAGTCATCGCAAAGGTATCGGAAGTCATAGGTCCCATAGCTAAACCAGACCGTATCCAGATCGTTCGCGGACTTCCAAAGACACGAAGTGGCAAAATCATGCGACGGATCTTACGTAAGATTGCCGAGGGAGAAATGCATAATCTCGGCGATACGACCACTCTGCTCGATCCTGCCATCGTAGAAGAAATCAAACAAGGAAGAATCGGTTAATCCATCCAGAGTGCTGTCGTTGAATCAGAATATCAAGATTGCCCTAATACTGATATTCTCTATTAGCTTCTATGCGCATTCGTATAAATGGGATGATGATTTGTTGGGTGTACATCTCTGGAGACAGGCTCAAAATCAATGGAACATCATTAATTTTTATCGCTACGACAATAATATATTGAGACCCAGAATTGCGGCACTCAACCTTGGCCAATAACAAGAACGAGCCGTAGGGTCACAAGACCCCGCGAGTTCAGAAACCGAGTTTCTACGAGAAACTCGGTTTCTCGGGTCGATCCGCCGCACCTCGCGCCCCTGATACCCTGAAACTGAAGTTCT
>CALMKY010000302.1 GCA_937867195.1 uncultured Saprospiraceae bacterium
TTTAACGACCCTCCGGCTGATTATGAAATCCAGGACCCCTATATAAAAGTGGAGTTAGACCGTGAATGCCGAATGCAACAAGTCAATGAAGGATGGTATGAGGACATCTCAAAAGTACCTAGCCAGGCCATCAGCATGTCTATCCGTCATATTATGAAAGCAAAAGCCATCGTAGCCTCGGTACCGGAACAACGCAAAGCAATTCCGGTGTATAATACCCTGTATAAGCCGATCGACCCGATGTATCCTTCTACTGTATTGCGATTACACCCTCATTGTGAAGTCTATTTGGATCGCGCCAGTGCAAGTTTGATTTAAGTTTTATAATATTATCCATTGGTCTTTGTAATGTAAGCTGATGGATAAATCCAACAAAGATATCGAGGATTGCATTTCGCAACTTGTCTACCCAGGATTTCTTTGCGGGAAATAATTTTTATTCTGAAAAATTATTTCCGTATTCTTAGAGTAGGAAAAGTAAAAACCAATTCATGAAAATTTCATTTGCAAGCACACAAGGGCTTCGGATCGAAGCGATCGATATTGTGAGAGCACTCAATATGATCCTGATGATCTTTGTAAATGATCTTTGGTCTTTAAAAAATATTCCTATCTGGTTGGAGCATGTACCCAGGGGTGTGGACGGTATGGGGTTGGCCGATTCAGTATTCCCAGCATTTTTATTTATTGTTGGTCTATCTATGCCATTTGCCATTCAAGCCCGAAGACAAAAAGGTGCAACTGAACGCGAACTCATACTACATGTCGTGACTCGAACGATCGCTTTACTCATTATGGGAGTTTTCCTGGTCAATGGAGAAACCATTAATGGGAATGCGACCGGGATGCCACGATTGCTTTGGAATACGATCTGTTGTCTCAGTTTTATCATACTCTGGAGAAAATACCATCGCAATGATTCTACATATGAATGGACCTGCAAGTCTATAGCCATTTTGGCATTACTGGTCCTGTTTTATGTTTATCGTGGGGGTAAGGATGAAGATTTAAAACATTTTGCTCCACAATGGTGGGGAATTTTAGGTTTGATCGGATGGTCTTACCTGGCAAGTGGACTGGTTACGGTATTATCCAAAAACAACCTATTGGTTATCATTGCCGGATGGGTATTCTTCTCGGCTTTGAGTATCCTATCTCATGCTAAACTAATTCCTTCATTTTTCAACTTCATTCCGGACGCAATCCGGGGAGGAACTCTAGCAGGATTAGCTGTCAGTGGGGCATTAGCATCTTATGTTTTTCAATACTACAGGAATAAAAATGACGATCGAATGATGACCCTTGTGCTTTCAATGATCTCTATCGTTTGGATTCTATTGTCAATCGCAACGCGACCTTATTGGGGACTGGCAAAATTAGGAGCAACCCCTGCCTGGTTATTTTTATGCAGCGCCTTTACGTTAATCGCATTCCTTATTATTTACTGGCTTACCAAATGGGGAAAAGGATTTTGGTTTGATATAATCAAGCCGGCCGGCACCGATACATTACTTTGTTATCTGATGCCTTACTTCGCTTATGCCCTCATGAGATTTATTGGCTTGCACCTTCCTGCATTTGCATTGAAAGGAGGTGTTGGCTTGATCAAAAGCTTTTTATTTGCACTATTATGTGCTTTGGCTACCAGGCTACTTGTGAAGTCGGGAATTAAATTAAAAATCTAATCCCACTGGATCGCATAGTAGGTACTCGGTTTGTCAAAAGAAGTATTGCGAATTGCATGTGGAATCATAGACCCAAGAAAATAGACATCCCCTGATTTCCCTTGATAAAACTGATCGCCTATCTGCATTTCAGTATGACCCTCGATCATGACCACGATCTCTTCAGCTTTGTGAGTATGGGGATCATGTGATTTGAGTCCGGCATTGAGAGTCGTAACATGCATATCCAACACTTGGGTCTCGCTGGTAGCCTGTTTAAAAAAATTACGGACGCCTCCTTTTTCATGTGTTTTAAATGGAACATCTTCCCATAACCTTACAAATGAATGACAAGTATCTCTATGCTCCAGCGAGGCTTTACAGGTTAAGGATATGATATAAAATGCCGCGTCTTGCTGCATGGTGTTTTTTAGAGTATATTGATCACCATTCATTATTATCGCGATACTGTTTTTGGTAAATGCCGGCACATTCAGTTGCTTTGACTGTAAACCCAGCACCCCTTGCTTATTGATAATCAGATTTTCCGAGCCTATTAGTTTATGTGCATATTGTTGACCGGGTTTTAGTTTTACGGTTTCTATGGAGTAAGGATTTGCCACATTGCTTTCACCTTTGATCATTACTCCATTTTCCTTGGCATGATAGACGGTGGATGGTATCGGCTGAGCATTTAAAATGAATGAATGGAATATCATTAAAACCGATAAATAGTTGCGTATCATTTACTCAATTTATTCAGTTTATACAATTTAACAGGACCGTTATTCACCGTTACGATCAGGTGACGATTGATCAAGGCCATATCTTTAACATCACCTTTTAATTGCAGCCCTGATCTGTATTGGGGCATGTACTCAAATCCATTTTTTGTATCATTGATCAGGACGGTTCCAAACAAAGCATCCATATTACCCGTCCGAACCCTGGCATGGGTTTGATTTCCGGCAAGGATCAGATCCGGATAATGATCATCATTTAAATCCTGGGATAGAATTGAATAGACCGGGGCAAACTGAGCTTGGATCGGTAATGTACCTTTTTCAAAATTCCCATGATGATTGATGAGCAAGGTCGTTTCCAAGGTGGTTATTTTCCTTTGATCCACTGATTTATTCTTAAATTCATTCAGGATGTCGGAGAGGGTGGTGGTGGAATACAATTCATAGCTGGTATATTTCTTTTTTAATATGGGTAATTGATCTACCAATTCATCTCGACTATAACCAGGATAATTTTTACCCTGGA
>CALMKY010000303.1 GCA_937867195.1 uncultured Saprospiraceae bacterium
CTGACCGAAGATCGAGTTTCATTCCACCGCCACCGATTTTACCGACCACTTTGTTGGGGCTTACTTCCACCATCGAACCTTCTTTTGTATTTCCAGTCTGATCGATTTTAAAATCAGGAGAAGTGTACATGGCGCCATAGGATGTTTTCATCGAAATATCAGCTTTTAATGACCCGGGCATCGTCACATCTACATCACTATAGATAGAGATGAGTGAGACAGGTCCTTTGACATTTTGAGAAAAGGTAGCCTCTATTTCACTATAAATTGTTTTGCACGTTACAGGCCCTGTGATGTTTTCCAATACAATTTTATTATACTGAGCATTGATTTCGAGTTCGTTTTCAAGGTTTTTAAATTCTGCGTCGTCACCGTATTGTGATTCATAATCATATGCTACGATGACACCCTTGGGCACTTGAATACGGATTTCAGGAGATTGGGTTTTTTGCAGTTGTTGTACAACCACAGCATCCCCCTTGGTAGTGACATTGATGCCAAGATGAGTATTGTCTTCGAGTCCAAGGCCACTGACGGCGACCAGTCCTTTCGCGCGATCATCATCATCCCGGTCCTTGTCTTTAGAAGAAAAAATGATCTCATTGCCTGAGGTGGGTTCTACCGTAACATTGCCCAGGTGTATTTCCAGGCGACCCGAAGTTTTAGCAATTTTATAATCCTGCCCGAAAGTATAGGCAAAAGCAAAGAATAAAAATGTGAACAAAGATATTTTTTTCATAAGAATACTTTTAATTGAATAAGATTTGTAAATAATGGATTTGAATTTTTATATATTAAGTTAACTTGAATATTCCTTTATAAGCCTCGTCCTTTACGGCTTTCAGCAATCCCGGTTGGGTGGTCATGATTTGCAAATCCCCCAATATGGATTTTTCTTTCATCTGTACGAGCAATTGAATCAACGCTATTTGCACCACGGGATCTTTTTGATATTTCATCGATTCGATCAATGCAGACCGGACCTCGGGTTGTTTATAGTTTTTACTCAGCGCATCCAGCGATGCCATCCGCACATTGGAGTTAGGGTCTGTATTGAGAGTCTTAAACAAGGCTGCCATCAGATCCGGATCCAGGGAAGTCAATTCGTTACTGGTATAGACAGCATTCAGTCGTTGACTGGCGGAGGATTGATTGGCCAATCCCGTGATCACCGATTGTTTGGTGTTTTCCAGTTCAAGTTTAATGGCCGCTAATTCTGCATTCTGTTTTGCAAATGAGCGGTAGGTATAGATACCGATACCACTCATCAATAGAAACAAAATAGCCGCCGCCACTTTATAAAATAATTTAAATTCAATGGACTTCACTTGTGGCTTTGATTGGGTATCCAGCCATGCGTTAAACCGGTTTGACATACGGTCACTCGGAACAGATGCATTGTCCTGTTCCATGCTGTTCAGAACATCTTTTAATTGATCGTACGTTGCTTTAATATCTTCATTTTCATGGATCCATTTTTGGATTCTGACATGTTCATCATCCGGCAAAACACCATCGATGTATTGAATTAGTTTTTCTGTGATATTTTCTTGTTCCATGAATTTTAATCTTTATCAGATATTTTCTGTTTGGAAAAAAAGAGTTCTTAATTTGTCGATTGCCCTGAATACTTTGATTTTCACGTTCGCTTCCGTTGTACTCAACATCGATGCCACTTCGATGTACTTTAGTTTTTGGAACCGTGTGAGTATTAAAATTTCCCGGTCACTTTCTGAAAGTCTGCCCAAGGCAACTTGAAGCCTTGCATCCATCTCTTCGTCATGACTGGCTTCCTCTGCTGCATCGTGCATCACTGCCGGGTCTACCTGAGAGACAGATAATTTTTTACCCGCATGATAATGATCGATAAATGTATTCCGTGCGATTTTATAAATCCATCCTTCGAAGTTTTGATCTTCATCAAATCTTTGTCTGTTGTGTATTAATTTCTCAAATACGGTCTGAGTTAAATCTTCAGCGGTATGATAATCCCCTGACATTTTTCCCAGGAAATGGTATATTTTTCGATGATAGCGCTCAAATAGAACAGCAGCTTTAGAGAGATCTCCCTCTTTTACTTTGCACATAAGCATTCCGTCGGTCATCGAGTCTTAAGTTGAAATCGGCTTTTTTAGCCGCTCTGATATAGGTACAGGGAAGTTAACCAAAGGTTACAAAAAACGATCAGTTTTTTTATTTTAAAAGGTAAATAAGGGTTCTTTGAATTTATAATCGATC
>CALMKY010000304.1 GCA_937867195.1 uncultured Saprospiraceae bacterium
TCGGAGGATCCTGGATCGGAGGAGGCGCGAATCAAACCGCTATCAAAGAAATTTTCAAAGTGCCTGATAATATTTTCGGCAGTGTTGTAGTCGTAGATATCGCAATTTCGCAGGTATGGATGGCAATACTTTTGTATGGTGCAGGGGTACACCAGAGGATTAACAAATGGTTACACGCCGATTATACCCAAATCGAGCAGTTGAATGCAAAACTTCATGCCTTTGCGACTTCGGTTGAAAAACCGGCTACTACCTCCGGCTTGATCATTCTCATGGGAATTACTTTTGGAGGAGTAGGCGCTTCGCATTTCATAACGGATCTGATCATGCCCTGGATGGATCTTCATAAAGATTTCTTAAACCGGTACAATCTTACTGCTATTAATTCTTCATTCTTTTGGATTGTAGTTATTTCTACTCTGATCGGCATATTGCTTTCTTTTACAAAAGCCAGAAACCTGGAAGGAATAGGTGCCAGTAAATGGGCCAGTGTTTTTCTGTATTTGTTGGTGGCTTGTATTGGTATGCAAATGGATCTGGGGCAAGTCGCTCAAAATCTAGGGCTTATTTCCATTGGGATCATCTGGATGATGATCCATGCTAGTATTATGATTTTAGTGGCCCGTATGGTGAAAGCGCCATTTTTCTATGTCGCGGTGGGGAGTATGGCAAATATTGGTGGTGCAGCTTCAGCTCCCGTCGTGGCATCTGCCTTCGCACCTTCATTGGCTTCCGTGGGCGTATTGCTGGCAGTATTGGGCTATGCTATAGGTACCTATGGTGGGCTAATTTGTGCCTATTTCATGAATTGGGTGGTGGGATAATTTATTTGTATAGAGCATTCTAAATCAATATATTCCTTAATATTTCGTACCTTTGCACCCTTATTTCGCAAACATTTTTTGCGATCAGTTGCCTTCTACCATGGAGAAAAAAAGAATCCTATTTATCACACAAGAAATGAAACCTTACACAGAAGAAAGTGTAATGTCTGACATAGTTAATCAAATCACCCAATATGTTTCCGCAAATGGGTATGAAATTAGGGTTCTGATGCCTAGATTCGGAACGATCAATGAAAGAAGGCACCGGTTGCATGAAGTGGTCAGGCTTTCGGGAATGAACATCATCGTAGACGACGATGATTTTCCACTGATTATAAAAGTTGCTTCCTTACCGGGTTCCAGGATGCAAGTCTACTTTCTGGACAATGAAGAGTTTTTCAAAAGAAAATTCATTTTTAAAGACGCAGAAGGAAAACAATTTGATGACAACCTGGACCGCATGGTGTTTTATTCAAAAGGCTCTATTGAAACGGTAAAAAAATTTGGTTGGGTACCCGACATCATTCATTGCCATGGCTGGATGACATCATTGATTCCGCTGTATTTGCGCACGACATATAAGGATGAGCCCATCTTCCGAAATGCTAAGATTGTCTACAGCGTATACAATGTGGACATCAGTATGCCATTCGACAAAAAGTTTTTATCGAAAGCTTCCATCAACAACCTGGATCCTAAAAAACTAGATGATTTTTATGCAGCTAAATCTTATAAATTGCACCAGGGTGCTATGAAATATACCGATGCTTTGATTACGGGCAGCGAAAAGCTGGATAAGGATATCCAAGCTGCAAAGAAGACCTTAGGTAAAAAACCTCAACTCGAGTATCTCGAAGAAGCGGAAAGACCTAAAGCTTATCTTAAATTTTATCAAGATTTACTTAAATAAGTTATAAACCCTTTTCTCCCTCGTTAGTACGATATGAGATTAATTTCAGGTTTCCTTTTTTTGATCGGCGCGATCATTGTTTTACAAAACTGTAATGATCCCGCTTATTTCGGCACGGATATTTTAAAACAAGATTCGATCAAACTAAATTATATCGATACCTTTCAATTGGAAGCACAGACCGTCTTAGATACCGGGATTGTGGTATACAATTATACCACGGTGCCTTTTGTTTTTAATAACCGACAGGCGGTTGGTAATTTTTATGATCCTGTTTTTGGCAATACCGAATCCAGATTGTATTTCCAATTTAAGAAACCATCGTCGGCTATTCCGGCTAATTATAAAGATGGAAAAATAGACTCTGTCATCTTGTATCTTGCTGTGGATACCTCTTTTGGCAATTACGGGAAAAAGAAGGATCCACATGATTTTGAAATAAACCAACTTAGTACCATTTTGGACCGAAATCAAAATTTTGTGTACAATGATTATTCCTTGCCTTTGCTTGGCAATTTGGTTGGTTCTTTTCCCGGGGTCATTCCCGATTTTACAACGTATCCGAGAGTAGTCCAGGGCCCGGATACCAATACGTTTCAACCGCACCTTGCTTTTAAATTGTCTGATCAATTTGCAGATTATATAAAAAATCTGGATACCTTATATTATAACAGTGATTCGATCTTCTTATCCAGTGTACGTGGACTGTGTATCCGGCAAACCAATCTTAATGCCAATATGTTATCTTTCAATACCAGCTCCAGATCAACCGGTACCAAAATGACGGTCTATTATCACAAACCCAACGATACGGCCAACTATTATTACAATTACGATATCACAAGTATCCTTTGTCCTAAAGTTCCGCAATGGAACCATTCACATTCTCCATCGATTGTATCTTCACTCAATTCCGTTGAAAAAGGCAACCAATTAATTTATTTGGAATCTCTCGGAGGTCTCAAAACTAAAATTAGACTTCCGAAGATCAAGATTCCGCCTGCCTCTCTGATAAATAAAGCAGAATTAGTCTTTACAGTTATTGATTTACCTCAAGACGATACTTCTACGTATCATCCTCCTTTGCAATTGGCTTTCTATAAATCGGATACGATATTGGGCGTTTATAACTTTATTTCAGATCAAGGAGGACAGGCCAATTATTATTTAGCTGGTGGCAACTTAACGACTACGACACAAAACGGATTGACGACCCGGACCTATAGCCTCAATCTATCCAGTTATTTACAACGTTACGTTGCCGGTTTGGAAGGTGCGGAAATCTTCCTTAAGATAGCACCGGTAGACGCAGATCAAACCAGTACCACCGGAACTTCCTACGCTTCCTATAAATCGCTTTTGATACCTGAAAATTTATCAAGAGTCGTGTTGGGAGGTCCTAAACATAAGCAGTACCCTTGCAAACTTAGGATTAGTTATACTACTTATTGATTACTTTTATTTAATACTATTTAAAAATTGTATGGAATATAATTCGACTCGAGAACAATTGGTTTTCCCTGAATACGGTCGTAATGTGCAGGACATGATTCGCACAATACGCAATGAACAGGACGATGCAAAAAGACAGCAGTATGCAAATGCCATCGTCAATCTAATGGGACATCTGGCCCCGGCTCATAAAAATGCACCGGATCAACGGCCAAAATTATGGAAACACTTTTTTGCTATTGCCGAATACAATATTGATGTGGTATCCAATGAAGGCATCCGATATACTGCCGAAGAAGCACATGTAATCCCCAGTACCATTCCGTATCCCGAAGTGAATGAAAAGTTTCGTCATTATGGTAATCATGTACGCGCACTGATCGAACGTGCAGCAGCTATGGAAGATGGTCCTAAAAAATCATACTTCATTTCTTTGATTGGTTCTTTTATGAAAATGGCATTTAAAACCTATAACAAGGACCATTTTATTACGGACGAAGGTGTGATCAGAGATTTAAAAATTTTATCAAAAGGGAAACTCAATATTGAAGACGAGACCTCCCTGGATGTATTATCAAGAAAAGGCAAAGGCGGTAATTTACAACCACAATCTTCAGAGCCAAAGCCTCAGAAATACGGCAAACACAAACATAAAAACCGAAATCGACATAATAATAACGATCGATTCAGAAGAAGAAAGTAATCTTCTACCCGTCAAAGTATTTATTTCAATGAATCAGCATCCGCTGGTAGGGGCTGTTATCCAAGGTATTGAGGCCCCGATCGCTATGGAATTTAAGTATATAAGAGTCTTGAGGTAAATTGTTTGACCCATTGAATCAACGGATTCTCTGCTATCATATTATTATTTTTTTTAATATATTTGAGGCATAAATTTTAGTTATGCAGACTGATTCATTTAAAGTCACCGGCGGTCTTAAACTTAAAGGAAATTTAGAGCCACAAGGTGCCAAGAACGAAGCATTACAAATCCTGTGCGCGGTATTATTGACCCGGGAACCGGTCACGATAAGTAATATCCCCAATATCCTGGATGTCACCAGACTGATCGAATTACTCAACGGCTTGGGTTGTAAAGTTGAAAAAATAAATGCAGACACCTATCGCTTTACGTCTTCTCAGATAGACCAACATTATTTGGAAAGTGATGAATTTGATAAGAAAGCCAAGGCCATTCGAGGCTCTGTGATGTTGATAGGACCCTTGTTGGCCAGATTGGGTAAAATGTATTTGCCCAAACCCGGAGGGGATAAAATCGGCCGTAGAAGATTGGATACGCACTTTACCGGATTGGATAAATTAGGAGCTAAAGTCGAATACGATGCTTCCAAAGCCAGGTATTTTGTCGCAGCGGATCAATTGGAAGGAGCCTATATCCTGATGGATGAAATTTCAGTAACCGGGACTGCCAATATCGTCATGGGTGCAGTACTGGCCAAAGGCATTACTACAATTTACAATGCAGCGTGTGAGCCATACTTACAGCAGCTCTGCAAAATGCTTTCCAGGATGGGAGCCAATATCAAAGGCATTGGATCTAATTTACTCACGATCGAAGGGGTATCCTCGTTAAAAGGTACTGATCATCGTATACTTCCGGATATGATAGAAGTAGGAAGTTTCATTGGCCTGGCGGCCATGACGCAATCCGAGATTACGATCAAAAATGCAGGCATCCAAGACTTAGGATTGATCCCCGATGTATTCCGTAAAATGGGAGTCACTGTGAATGAACAAGGTGATGACTTATTTATTCCTGCAAAAGATGAATATGAAATCTCAACTTTTATGGATGGCTCTATACTGACCATCTACGATTCACCCTGGCCGGGTTTTACACCTGACCTGATGAGTATCGTATTGGTCTTGGCTACCCAATCCAAAGGTTCTGTACTCATTCATCAAAAAATGTTTGAAAGCAGGTTATTCTTTGTAGATAAATTGATCGATATGGGTGCCCAGATCATTTTATGTGATCCGCATAGAGCCACGGTCATTGGATTGAACAGGAAATTACCTTTAAGAGGAATTGAGATGAGTTCTCCCGATATCCGGGCGGGTGTGGCCCTGTTGTTTGCGGCGATGAGTGCCCAAGGAACCAGTATTATAAAAAATATTAATCAAATCGATCGAGGATATCAGAATATTGATGGCCGATTGAATGCCGTAGGAGCCCAAATCGAAAGAGTTTAGACTTGTCGATTTATTACTATTGGCAACTTTTCAATGATTCAGAATGGATCCTCTACATTAAATAATTCGAAGATCCGGTTTAATCAAATGATACCTTACTCTGAAATATCGGAATCAAATCTAACCAATTCAATAAATTTCTTTACACGTTCTTTAATTTGCTGTGCATCCAATGTTTTTAGCCGGTTGATAGAAAAATCTTCTACACAAAATGATGCCAATGCGGAACCATAGATAACGGCACGCTTCATATGGTCAAATGAAATCACACCATGACGGGCAATGTATCCCATAAATCCACCGGCAAATGTATCGCCAGCTCCGGTCGGATCAAATACCTGGGCGAGTGGCAAAGCTGGTGCAAAGAAAATATGATTTTCGTGAAATAAGAGTGCTCCATGTTCCCCTTTTTTAATAATCAGGTACTTAGGCCCCATAGAGAATATTTTTTGTGCTGCCTTGACCAATGAGTATTCTCCAGAAAGCTGACGGGCTTCTTCTTCATTTAAAGTCAATACATCAATATTTTTGATGACATTCAGTAAACTGTCTTTTGCGACATCCATCCAAAAATTCATGGTATCCAGGGCAATGAGTTTTGGTCTTGTATTCATTTGTTGGATGACTGACATTTGGATATCCGGAGTCAGGTTGCCCAGCATGATATACTCACTGTCTTTATAAGCCTTAGGTAATACAGGATTAAAATCTGCCAATACATTTAAGTCTGTAACCAGAGTATCCCGGGCATTCATATTATCATGATACTTCCCGGCCCAATAAAATGATTTTTTACCGGGGACCCTTTCGATCCCTTCTGTAATGACTCCCCGCTCATTCAATTGATGTATCTCATCTTCCGGGAAATCTTCTCCAATAATACCCTGAACCATCACAGGTTTATGAAAATAAGAAGCAGCCCAGGAAATATAAGTTCCCGAACCGCCGATCACATGATCTGCCTTGCCATAAGGTGTCTCGATCGAATCAAAGGCGACTGTGCCGATTACTAATAGACTCATTTTGAATGATTTGGCATTAAAAAAAATTGGGCAATCTACGGTAGAGATTGCCCAGGATTTTGATAGCGCCCCCTCTAGGACTTGAACCTAGGACCTGCGGATTAACAGTCCGTCGCTCTAACCAACTGAGCTAAGGGGGCCCCTGAATTGGGACGGCAAAATTAATGATTTTTATGAATGATGCAAGTGTTATACTACGCTATTTTCACTCCAATAAAACCAAGTTTTTGAGCAAAGGTTTATCTCCTGATAGATTTAATTCAAAATTGGAATTAAATCATGGAGGGTGCTATGCATGATTTAATCTGCTGTGCTTATAACCATAAAAAAAGTAAATCAACAGGCCTACGGCAAACCATCCAAAAAACCAAGCCCAATTAGAAGCCGTCATGCCCGTCAATAAATAAAGACAAGACATCATACCCAGTACGGGAATAAGGGAAAGCTTTTTTAAAAATGACAGAACTGACATCGCAACCATCATAATCCAAAATAGAATTGTACTGAATTTATTGGCTCCATTTGGGAAGAAAAAATGATCGAGGTTTTCTTTTTTGTCAGTGAAATCTCCATTGAACAATTCTTTAAAATACCCACTAAACTGAGTGGAAATGACCACACATGCCAACACAGTTATCATTGGGAACAGCCATTGACTGTTGATGTTAGGCAGGTGAAACTTACCTTGCTCGCGTGGCCTGGGGGGTAATAATAAGACTCCACCACATACTAATACGAAGGCAAACAATGTCCCTATGCTTGTAAAATCTAGTACAAAATTTTTATCCGTAAATAAGATTGGAAGTCCGACAACAATGCCCGTTACGATGGTGGCAAAAGATGGAGTTTTATATTTTGCATGTATTTTTTGAAACGCTGGAGGCAATAAACCATCCCGACTCATCGACATCCAGATGCGGGGTTGTCCAAGCTGGAATACCAATAATACACTGGTCATGGCAATCACTGCACAAAAGGCAATCAAGATGACCATCCAATGAATATCAAGATTATCTTTTTCAAAAATGAATGCCAGCGGATCGCCGATGCCTTCGAATTTACTATACACAACAGATCCGGTGAGCACCAGGGCAAGGATGATATAAATAATAGTACAAATTATTAAGGACCAAATCATCCCTTTGGGAAGATCCCGCTGGGGGTTTTTACTTTCTTCAGCTAAAACCGAGACCGCATCAAAACCAATATAAGCAAAGAATACCCCGCTCACAGCTTTCATCACTCCACCAAAACCATTGGGCATAAAGGAATGTTCTCCACGGACATTTGCGGGAGTAAGATTAGCCCACAAGTCTCTGCTGAAGATCAAGATACCACCGACCAGTATTACAATTGCGATCACCACAAGTTTGAGCATGACCATGGCGTTGCTGAAATTGCGGCTTTCCTTTACGCCGCGATAAACCAAATAAGTAATCAGAATATTAATGATAAAGGCCGGAAGATCAAAAATAATTTTTTGACCCAACAGGATGGGGGCTTTATTCCAAGCTTCTACCAGATCAGGTACATTGGCATTATCATGAATAGCCACCGAAGCCTCTTTATAGCTACAGGTGAGATAGGCTGGTAATCCAAGATTGAATTTCTCTAATAATGTGGTAAAATAATCACTCCATGAAAATGAGACATAGATATTCCCTATACTATATTCCATCAATAAAGCCCAGCCTATAATCCAAGCCATAAGTTCCCCAAAACTCGCATAAGCATAGGTATACGCACTGCCGGCCACCGGCACCCGGCTTGCAAATTCAGCATAACAATAGGCGGTAAATCCACAGGCTATACTGCATATTAAAAATAAAACAACCACTCCGGGGCCTCCGGAAAAAACCGCTCCACCCAAACTGCTGAAACTCCCTGCCCCGATGATGGCGGCGATTCCGAAAAAGGTAAGATCGCGTGCCGTTAATATCCTTTTGAGACCGGATCCGTGATCCGATTCATTACCTGACTGCGACAGAATCGATGCAATTTCTTTGCGACGGAATAAAGATGAAGACATGGATTGAATAGAATTTAAGACCGAATGTAAGGAATGCAATTGATTTATTTGTTCCACGGAGGAGCCACACCGATGCTTCGAGCATAGGCTATCAGCTGGCCTTTATGCTCTCCGCTATGATCGATCAACTGTAATAATGCGCCATATTGGGAACGCTCACCAAATGCAAATTTTACTTTATCTTTTAATTTTTCATCGGTGATCGATAGGATATGATCTGACACATAATCAAATGATGATTTGACAGTCAGCATGATTTTTTCTTTTCCTTTAAGTGATTCAATATTCATAAGATCGACCTCCTTAGGAGGAAGAATACCGAGATGGGTCAGGATATAATAATTAGCGCCTGCAATGTGCAATAAAGCTTCACCAACGGTCCGCACACCCTCTACCGGCTTCCAGTCATAATGTTCTTCCGGTATTTCTTTGGCTAAGGAAAGTATCGACTCCTGATTTTGTTTTAGAAATTTGATGACCTCAATTTGAAATCCTTGTTTTTGAGAGTAGAGATTTGCACTTAAAATGAATAGGCAAACAGTTATGTTCAGGTTTATTTTCATGAGTTTAAATGTAAGAAAATTTTGGTTCAATGACTTCTCAAGGACCATCGTAGCTCGAGTCGATATGGGAGATTTAATCAGTTAATGAATAAGCGAATTTGGACTCATTACACCAAATCGAAGTATATGTCTTTGATGAACTTAAACTTCGATTTGGAACCTGGATGAGGGATCGGGTAAAATTCCTGACTTCAATTTAATTTACTTTTTGCAATCCAATCACAGGTGCATGACATTGAGCAAAAAAAAGTATAGCGTTTGATAATTTTTACTTCGACTACGTGAATTATATCTAAAAGTCGCAGTTCAACTGCTCACAAACATTTCTAAAAGACGCAGTTCAACACTCACAAACATTTGTGTATAAGTTGTCGTACGAACTTAATCATTGCCAAATAATTTATCAAAGCCAGTAGCAATACCGATTCTCACTACAAAGTTTTTATACTGAGAACCTTCCCATACCGTCACCCCTTCGATCCGTAATACCCGTAATATATAATTGAGTCCATAGCCCGCTTCCGTATACAAGCTTTGTTCAGGAGTCTTGAGCGTATTCAATACAATATTCTCTCGAATACCTTTTTTTCTGAAATAGGGAATCCTAGTGAGGATAAATGATCTGAACTGATAATTATTTAGCCAATATGCATACTGATTATCCGTACTGTATGCATAATAGGGTAATGCCCTGAATTTACTCACTAAATCAATGGGTATGAAATCAAATTGATTGCCGGGGAAATGAAAGAAATCCTGAAAATAAGGAGTACCGCTATGGATACCACCACGGATATGGTAATCCCAATCATCACCGGCTCCAATGCGCAGATGATGTTTGATGCCAAAACTGAGACTTGTAAAATGCGCGTTTTCTTTGTAGGATCCGTATTTGGCTTCGATATCAAATTCAGGAGAATTGGATCGGTCCTTTACTTTATATCCATCGCGTGCCACGTATCGATAAAATGGAGTGAGCGTAAAATGAATCGTTGACAACAATACTGTATTCGGTTGGTTTTCTCCTCCGTTGGATCGGAGGGTATTGGATTCAAATTTCCGGCCTCTTTTAAACAAGCTTTGTTCGGTGTGATTGACTAAGGGTAAACGATCATGGTATCCCAGACTTCCTGTTACGGTTATGGATGGCGAAAACTTGAGCGTAAGGTCTGTGGTTGCAAAACGATCATCATACAATTTGAGATAATTATGATGGAACAAATAAGCGTAATACGTATTCCAAAAACTATATCTGCTCAAATAGGGCGAGTGCGATTGAGGGTGACTTCCCGTCGAAACATGCCATTGGTAAGAAATCTCAGGGTGTTGGGAAAAGTGATTGTCCAGATTAAAATCAGCCTGGTAATAAAACTCATTCAGTGAAATTCCATATCCTGCATTGCCGTTGATTTTCCAGGAAGTTTTGTTTTTTTTATAATTATTACCCACTTCAAGATCGTAGGTGGCATGAAAGCCCTCTACCGGATTAAATCCAAATTTATTAATCAATGGATGGATGGTAATATAATTTGTTTTGTGATTGATATTGTACCGCCCACCCGTAATCAAATGAGAAAGGTTAAAACCACTCCTGTTTTTGATGATGGCTGCACTGGCCCCATCACTTCCGGCCTGGATGATGAGTTTAGCGCTGTCTTGTTGTTTTTTGTCTTTTTGAGCCACTGCCAGACTATCCAATCTTGCATAGCCTTTGGTTTCATACGTGGTCAATGCGACCGGTCGGATATCCTGCCAATAGAACGAATCGCGTTTGAAGGCCATACTATCCATTACTTGTGTCCGGGTCTCATGATTCAATTTGATAGTGTCGACTTCCGGTAATGAATCCAACTCCTTTTTCTTGTATTCTTTCATCATCTTTCGTAATTGCTTTGCACTGAGTTCCTGATTGGGATTTAAATCACCAATTGATGAATTAGGCTTTATTTTTGCATTGACCTGTTTGGACTTATCGGCATCCGTTTTATCATCTAATAAATTGATCGGAACATGGATATTGGGATTAGGAACTACCTTAATATCGCTCAGGTGAGCTAAATATTTGTAGACAAATCCAAAGCCAAAAATATTGCCCCCTACATCATAGATCTGATCGATCGGCATCCAGATATCGGATTGGATGGGAGTGAAGACTTGTTTGATATTGAATTGAATGCCCCAAATAGAAGTTGTAAGGTCCAGACTGTGTATGCTCCAAAGATTGTCGGTAATGTATAGAGTTCCTTCAAACACCTGCTCTCCGGCAACATGTGGAATGACTTTTATTTTATTGATGGTCGTACCGTGATCTTCTATGAATCCGAGGTATTCAAATTTATATATACTGAATGCATTGGGTGACAAGGGTGAAACTGCATTGGCTACCTTGGCATCGTAAAAACTGCTGTATACAAATTGATTTGGGCTGGATCCGTTGTCATTACCGGTCTTTCTCACGGAAATCACCGTATCGATGTAGTGTCCGGGACGGATGTATTTAAGTTTTGATACAGATTCCTGAGTGAAAGCAACCGTTGAATCAATTCCCTCTTTAGCTAATTCTTTTTTGATTTTATTTCGAAATAAGAATGGTACTTTGAGTAATCGTCCGGACCCTTTGATATA
>CALMKY010000305.1 GCA_937867195.1 uncultured Saprospiraceae bacterium
AAAAAAAAAGGGGTCCCCCTCAATGAATCATTTGCTGATATATTCGGCAGATTGATCGAGAGGCAAAACTGGACTGTGGGCGAAGAAGTCGTCAAACTCAAATATTTTCCTACAGGAGCTTTGAGAAGTTTTATAGATCCTCATAATGGAGGTAACCAATTGAGTGATGCGGGATATCAACCACGTATTTATTCTGAGAGATATATTGGTACGGAAGATAACGGAGGTGTGCACATCAACAGCGGTATCAATAACTGGGCTTTTTATAAGTTTACTACCGCAATCAATAACGATTTAAGTAAAGCTGAAAAAGTCTATTACAGAGCATTGGATCAATATCTCACTCGAAGCTCCCGGTTCATCGATTGTCGTAAAGCTGTCATTCAAGCTGCTACGGATTTATTCGGCGCATCCAGTGCGGAAGTTACTGCTGCCAAAGCAGCGTATGATGCGGTAGGGATTTCTGATGGTACAAGCACACAAACACAAAAGAATACCGGTTCGAATCCAGGATCCGATTTTGTGGTCTATATCGATGCTACCACCTCTAAACTAGTACTTACGGATGGCACCGGCAGAGTCTTAGCCAATCCATTGTCATCCTTTTCGGCTAAAAGTAAACCCAGTGTGACTGATGATGGTGTAGACATACTTTTTGTGGGGACAGATAAAAAAATACATTATGTAGAAATAGATTGGGCTAGTAGTAAAATCACCGCCGACCAGGCTTTATCACAAGATACGACCTGGCGCAATGTAGTAATTTCTCCTGATGGTAATCGGATAGCAGCCCTCAAAGACAAACAAGAACCTGCCATCTGGATTTATGATTTTAATATCAATAAAGGTGAGTGGAAGTCGTATCCACTCTACAATCCGACCACGTCTACTTCCAATAACAAAACAGGCGATGTGCAATATGCCGATGCTATGGATTTTGATATCACGGGCAATACCTTGATGTACGATTCTTACAATAAATACAAAACGTCTAAAGGCACTGATGCAGATTATTGGGATATATCTTTTATCAAAGTGCACGATGGGGAAACCGGGGGCTGGGGTAATGGCAAGATCGGAAAGCTTTATGGTCAATTACCTGAAAATACCAGTATCGGTAATCCCGTATATGCCAATAATAGCCCCTATATCATAGCATTTGATTATGTAGAAGGACTTAACTCACAGGACCCCAAATTCCTGCTGTTAGGAGGTAATATAGAAACTTCAGCTGTCGACAGCATTTTTGGAAATTCAGATCTCAGCTTTCCATCGTATTCCCGATTAGATGATAAAGTAATATTCAATGCTTCGACTCAGTCAAATACTCAAGTACTAGCTGTTACGAACGTTACTGCTTCTAAAATTACAGCCTCCGGAAACGCCTCCGTTTTTGTATCCAAAGCCAGGCTCGGCACCTGGTTTTCAAACGGCAGCCGCAAGCTCAGTACACCACTGAAAACAGATGCAATTCATAAAATTGGTTTAAAAATTTCTCCCAACCCGGTGTCAAGCAATCAGATGCAATTGCAATGGAGTCAACCGGCAGGAATTGATAAAGCTATATTCAGTATTTACAATCTTGCGGGTACCCAGATTTTGACCATGAACAAAAATTACGTCGCCGGTAATCAGTCGGATGCTATCCCCGTCCATCAGCTAAGCCAGGGGATGTATATACTTAAAGTGAATATCGGGAACTCTATGGGTGCAGTGAAATTTGTAAAAGAGTAAACTTTTTAAAAAATATCCGTTTTAATTTGTCCGGAAACTGATTTCTCCATCGTCTTACAATTGATATTTTTATTTATTCACTTCATTTAAAAAGAAAAACAATGGAAAAATTTATGTTTATTTTTCATGGGGGACAATTACCATCCGATCAACAAACACCTGAAAATATGCAAGTCAATATGGGTAAATGGCTTGCCTGGATAGACAAGCTGAAAAATGAAGGACATTATGAATCCGGAGAGCCATTACTACCCGGTGGTAAAATCGTAAGTAAGGGCAATGTGGTTACCGATGGGCCATTTGTAGAAGGAAAAGATGTTGTCGGAGGATTCTTTATCGTGAAGGCCAAAGACTATAGCGAAGCGGTCTCCTTACTTAAAGACTATCCTGATTATGCAAATAACGGTACAGTCCAGGTACGCCAAATCATGAAAATGTAATTACCCGATAAGATGTATCGATAAATGTATTTTTCCTAATCCGCGATTAATTAATTTCGATACATCTTATTTTATTCTTGACCGATCTATTAAATAAAGATTATACTGAAAAACTATTCCGCAGGGAATATGCAAAGCTGTTATCGGTTACCGCTAAACTGTTCGGACCTTACCAAATTAATCTTGCGGAAGATGCTGTCCAGGATACCTTGATTACCGCTTTACAAAATTGGAGAATACAGGGAATACCCGATCATCCTACAGCCTGGCTTATAAAGGTAGCGCGAAATAAATCCATTGACATTATCCGAAAACAGAAAAGATTTAGTCTCAAAGATGAATCCCTTTCCCATCTATTAACATCAGAATATACACTTACCACTACGGTCAATGAAATCATTACGGATAAATACATCGACGACGATTTGTTGCGAATGATGTTTATTTGTTGTCATCCCGAATTAAGTACCGAATCACAATTATGTCTCATCCTGCAGACCCTCTGTGGATTCAGCGTAAGTGAAATAGCCAAAGCATTGGTTTCCTCATATGAAAGTATTGAAAAGAAATTATACCGGGCCAAGAAAACATGGAGAGATCTAAAACTATCTTTAGAGTGGCCCGAGGCAAACCAAATTCAATCGAGAATGAACGCAGTATTGACGGCTATCTACCTTTTGGGTAATGAAGGATACCACAGTACTCATCACGCATCACTGACCCGCCCTGATTTATTACAGGAATCGTTGCGATTAAATTCATTATTAATCAGCCATTCAATTACCAATTTGCCGGAAGTACACGCCTTGAACGCCTTGATACTTTTTATGAATGCCCGATATCCAGGCAGAATCAATCAAGATGGAACTTTTGTCAATCTTAAAAACCAGGATCGATCTACATGGGATACATCGTTGATAGAGGAAGGTAATAAGTCTTTAGAAAGAGCTATGCAAACAAAGTCGATCACCCGATTCCACCTGGAAGCGGTGATTGCACAGATACATGCTAATTCAACATCATACATCGATACTGACTGGACATCCATTTGTACCTTATACGATACATTAAATGACCTGTACCCAAACCATGTAATCGCCATCAATAGGGCCATCGCCATGAGCGAAAAGGGAGATGTGTTGAATGCTTACACGGAATTAAAATCAATCGAAAAAAATTCTTCTAACCATCCACCCTATCTTTTGTATCCGGCATTGGCAGATGTTTGTCAAAAATTAAATTTGAAAGAAGAAGCCATAATTAACTATACCTCCGCGCTCACCAAATCAAAATCTGAGATCGAACGCAAATATTTTAAAGACAAAATATCTTTCTTATCAATGCAGACTTGAAACTATTTGATTAATTTCATCGTATTATTCATTGATGACCTCCAAAAAAATGATCTGGATTTTACTTTCGATTGTACTGATTGGCTTATTACTTGATTTATATCTCCCGATAAAAAAAGATTTTCGGCGATTCGATCCGGTAGTGACCGGCCAATTGGATGAAATGATGTGGAGATCTTATTATGAAAAGAAACCGGTAAAACTTTTTTTTCAATTAACTAAGTTGATGAGGTCCCAGTTTGGGGCGCCGCTGGTGCGATCTTTTGTAATGGCTTACAGATCCGCTAAAGCAGCATTTATATTTAAAAATGGAACTAACCGTGCACAGTATGAGAAAGCATTTCCCGATCTCAAAAAATATTTTACGCACATCAATGCATTGAGCAAGGAACATTTTGATGTAGATCAGATGACCCACGATGAACTGGAGTGGTGGATTATTCGGCGGGAGCGCGACCAGCATCCTCCATCGGATTGGTCTACCATCCTGCAAAAAGAATTAGCGAATATGTATCATATGCCAATGGAAACATTTAAGCCGCATGCTGATCTGAGGGTCGAAGCCATGGTCTACCGGGATAATAAGGGCGATCAGATTACTCAATCAGATTGGGATAAGATACAGAATATGTGCATCGATGCATGGACTCTGTTATATAAAGCAGTGAACTGATATTACATTATGTCATTCTGTATACGACGTAGATATTAAATGTTATTCTTATCTTGGATTAGCGATAAACCACGTTATTCTATAGTTTATCAAAACGCCGTATGGATAATATTGTGCCTAATCAAAATCAGAATGCGGGGCCACTGGCCGAAAATATAGATATAGATAATAGTTCACAGGAAACTCTTCAATTTGCTCATCATTATGCTTTTGTTATCGGTATAGATGCATATGAAAAAGTTTCAGCATTAACGACCGCCGTCAATGATGCAAAAAAAATTGCTGAAGTATTAAAAGATAAACACCATTTTGAAGTATTCACACCTTTACTCGATCCAAAAGGAAGTGCAATCAGGACGCTCTTGCATGAGACGATGCCCAGCACCGTAGGAAATGATGATCGGGTCGTTTTTTATTTCGCAGGGCATGGTATCGCTTCAGATGGTGACGACGGTCCCGCCGGATATATAGCTCCTGCGGATGCCGATACGACCGATATGAAGACATTCATACCCATGACAGAATTGAAAGAAGCGCTGAATAAACTAACCTGTCGCCATCTTCTGGTTGTCCTGGATTGTTGCTTTGCGGGAGCATTTAAATGGACGAGTGGTACCAGAAGTATTGGCTCCCTGATGCCCAAGCAAATATTTAAAGAACGATTCGACCGATTTATTCATGATCCTGCCTGGGAAGTCATCACTTCTGCTGCTTACGATCAAAAAGCAATGGATAGCATTTCTAATGATCCATCCACCGGAGATCGGGGAGTGATAGCTTCTGAATCCGGCGAACACCATTCTCCATTTGCATTTGCTCTTTTTAATGCATTGGCCGGGAATGCCGATGCCAAGACCGGAAGAGAAAGTGATGGATTGATTACAGCTACAGAACTTTATTCATATGTACGAGATCAGGTAGAGCCTGCTACAATCGAAATAGGAGCACAAAAAAGACAAACACCGGGATTCTTTCCATTGAATAAACATGATAAAGGTGAATTTATTTTCTTACATCCTTATCATCGGCTCAATTTACCACCCAGGCCGGCACGTAGTCCATATAAAGGACTGCTATCTTTTGAAGAATCGGATGCTCCATTGTTTTACGGAAGAACGGATATAATAGCCGATCTTAAATCACGATTGACTTCGTCGCGTCTATTGATCCTAACGGGTGCTTCCGGGACCGGTAAATCATCTTTAGTAAAAGCCGGACTATTACCCTGGCTTCGTGAACAAGGAAATACCATACTACCCATATTGCGGCCATCCAATCATCCCTTATCTTCTTTAGATCATGTTTTGACCAGTCTGGTAGAATCCAAATCTACCAATGCAGTATTATGTATAGATCATTTAGAAGAAGTATTCACCCAATGCCAGGATATTTCAGAGCAAGAAGCGTTTATTGATCGACTGCGGAAGACAATCGATGATACTCGCATTCATTGTAACATTATTACCATACGATCCGATTATGAATCACGATTTGCACAAACTGCTTTAAAAGATGTTTGGCAAAAAGCGCTTGTAACCATTCCGCCATTTAGTCTTGAGCAACTCATGGAGACTGCGGTCATGCCTACGATTCAGGAAGTGATGATCTTTGATCCTCCGGAACTCATCGATTCCATTGTCGGTGAGGTGGTACAATCTCCCGGAACGATCTCTCTTTTATCCTGCACACTGAATGAACTCTATCTTACCTACATCGCCAGTGGTCGACCGGACCGGGCGATGAATCAAAATGATTATGCAAAAATGGGTGGAGTCATGGGTATACTGCTTAAAAAAGCAGATGCACTCTATCAATCACTGGATCCATTAAGACAAGCTGTCCTGCGCAAAATATTCTTGCGCATGGTTTCGGTACAAGGGGATTTGACAGGAAAAAAATTACCAGTTGCAGATCTGAATTATTCTTCTGAAGAAAACCTATTGGTGAAAGATGTCATCCATAAATTAATAGAATCCCGACTCATTGTTCAAGATGCCAATACCATAGAACCATCTCATATTGATTTTGTACGATCATGGAAAACTCTTTTGGGTTGGATTCAAAATATAGGTCGTGATACATTGATATTAGGAGAGAGATTGAGTCAGCAAGCGGATCAGTTTATCACATCCGGAAATAAGCAATTGCTTTGGAATAAAAATCCAAACCTGGCGAATGCAGCCCGTTTACTAAAATTACCGGATCATATATTCAATGCACAGGAGATCAATTTTGTGCGCAAAAGTGTGGCTCGCAATCAACTCAGAAATCGGATTGTTTGGTCAATCACGATAGCCACGATCATTGCATTATCTGCTTTAGCTATAATAGCCATCATTGCAAGAAATAAAGCGGAAGAACAAAAAAAAATAGCAGAAGAACAAACGAAAATAACACAACAGGAAAAAGACAGGGCTATTCTCAGTTTATTTGAAGGATTGAATCTCAATATGATCGAGGGTAATCCCGGTAGTCTTTGTATCAATGGTATGTGTGACACCTCAGAAGAAGAGCAAGGGGAGAAGGAATGGCAATCGCTTGGTGAACTCCCTGCAGAAAAAATACCGCATACAGACTCTCTTAAATCAACTGTGTTTGTAGCATCCCGTCAATTTGGAAAAGGACATGTATTAGCTTATGCTCAAGATGGTCTCACAAAGCATAATGAAATCACACCAAACAGCGATAATTTGTTATTTGCCCAGAATGCACTTGCATGGCTCACACCTCTGGAACAAAATGAAAATTGCCCCGGTGAAATAAAAATTATTGTATGGGAAGGTCGGTTTGCCAGGATCAGTATGATGCCTGAAGTGGAAGAATTTATTGAACGGCGGGGTTGGACTTTAAAGAGCATAAGCCAGGAGGAGCTCAAGGACTTAAGTCAGGATTCAATTGCTAAAGATCTCGAATGTGCATCTGTATTATGGTATTTAAGTAATTGGGATCCACCTGCAGACTTTGAAAAGATACATGTCCCACTCATTGAAAAATTTGTTCAGAAAGGCGGAGGATTATTGATCGGCGGCTTAGGCTGGTCATATCATGATCAATATAAAAGATTTTATCCTGAAGGAAAGGATACAGTTTATAGTGGGGATGTATTGGGCAAACCATTTGGCTTATCTTTTACAAAAGATGCATTCCAATTTGACCCGAATGCTCCTTTAAGATTACTACAAAGTAATTGAGTGATGCTCAATAAAATATTTTTAAACAATTTTTAATCACAGATACTTCAAATGTATCGGTAATCCCTTTACCATCTCCATCGGTATGAAAATGAACCGGTGTATTGGTTTTTATTTTCAATGATTGATTGGAAGTGGAGGATACATATTTACTGGACAATATTTTTCCTGAAAGGACTCGCACGAAAAATGCAGGTAAAAAGGCAAATGGTATTTTCTGTATCGATACAGTTTCCATAAACGCATCGTCTTCTTTTGCATGAGGTGCGATCAGTGCATTATTACCATATTGTGAGCCATTGGCAAATGCAAGGGTGATTACATTTTTCTTTTCCGGTGTTTTTTTATCCAATATGCTTACTTCGATGGGTTTGTATTGAAGATATTCTTTTTGAATTAATTTCATATAATTGCGAAGACCCCGCTTACCGTTTTGACCAAATAACGTGGAAATATATCCATCAAATCCAATTCCCGCCACATTAAATGCATAATGATCATTGATCTGTATCGCATCGATGGTCTTTATTCGCCGCTTCATTATTTTTACGATGGCCCGATGGATGTCTTTGGGTATGTGTAAATGTCTTGCAAGACCGTTTCCTGATCCACGGGGGACAATACCCAGGATTGCTTCTGTATGAATCAATAAACTGGCAAGGAGGTTTACGGTACCATCACCCCCCACAGCGATGAAATAGTTAGTTCCGTTGGTTAATTCTTCTTGCACTATTTTTTTTGTCTCAGTAACATCTTTGGTAAGATGTATAATTGACGTTATATTCATCTTTTTCGAAACTCGTTCGATGCGTTTTTTTAGATCTATATTTTTATTTCTTCCAGATCTACTATTGATAATAAAAACAAACCGTTCCAATTAAATGCAAAGATAGGACAGAGTGTTTAAAACCGAAGATATTGTTGATATGTACGATGTACGACATATGAATGATTGGTAGATTAGTTTTTAGCAGGGACAAAATCGTATTTCGCCCCCCTGTCCTGTTGGCAGGTAATTCATACATCATAAATATTCACTATGTTAGAGGAATAATTTAATTTTTACATGTCATCCTTTACTATCAAACAAGTACTGCTCGGATTTATTGTTTTGGCAAGTATTGCAATTATTGGCCACGGCATCAATCTGATTGCACCGGATGCTGTGCACCCGGGATTTCTAAGAATTTTACGATGGCTGGCTTTAGCAGCTTTATTCGTTTTGGGGCTGAAAAGAAATAACCTGACTTCCTGGATATTTGTGTCGATGTTGATCGGAGCTGAGATAGGTCATGATTGGCCATCCATAGGAATAGAGCTCAAGATCATCAGCGATATTTTCCTTCGTATGATCAAGACGATCATCGCGCCTTTATTGTTTTCTACCTTGGTGGTGGGAATTGCGGGTCATGCAGACATGAAACAAGTTGGCCGCATGGGATGGAAAGCCATCGTGTACTTTGAGATCGTCACCACCATTGCATAGATCATCGGATTGATAGCGATCAATATCAGCAAAGCAGGTGTAGGGATCGACCTTTCACATATCGACACTTCATTAAAAGTAGAAGTTGCTCACCAGACCTGGCAACAAATTGTATTGCATACATTCCCCGAGAACATCGCAAAGTCAGTAGCCGAAGGGCAGGTATTGCAGATCGTGGTATTCAGTGTATTGTTTGGATTAGGACTGTCATTAGTTAAAAACAATAAACATAAAGATGCGATGCTCACCTGGTGTGAATCCTTATCAGAAGTCATGTTTAAGTTTACTAATTTGATTATGTACCTGGCGCCTTTTGCCGTGGGAGCTGCATTGGCCTATACCATTGGTAAGATGGGCGTCGATGTATTGAAAAATCTTTTTATTCTGCTAATTACATTATATATTGCTTTACTGGTTTTAATTTTTGGTGTTTTCTTACCGGTTGCCCTGTTAATAAAATTGCCGATTAAAAAGTTTTTGCAGGCGGTATCAGAACCGGTATTACTTGCGTTTGCGACAGCCAGCAGTGAGGCGGCATTGCCTCATGCCATGAAAGCATTAGAAGGTTTTGGTATTCCCCGTAAAGTCGTCTCATTTGTATTGCCCACTGGATTTAGTTTTAATTTAGATGGAAGCACTTTGTATTTAAGCCTGGCTTTGATCTTCGTAGCACAGGCAGCCAATATCCAGTTATCGGTAGGTGAGCAAATCGTGATGATGCTGACGTTAATGTTATCCAGCAAAGGTGTTGCCGGAGTGGCTCGGGCTTCTCTGGTAATCCTCATGGGTACAGCCGCTTCGTTTAAATTACCCATCGAACCTATCTATATTATCCTAGGCATTGATGCGCTCATGGATATGGGTCGTACAGGAACTAATCTATTAGGTAATTGCCTGGCAACAGCGGTCGTCGCCAAATGGGAAGGAGAAGTAGACTTCGAAAAAATGTAAAAAGCCTGGGTGTTAGAATTTGACTTTTATGTATTGATGCAACCTTTCGGTGAATCTTGTATTATTAATTAAAGAATTCGACTAGTTGGATTCCTATTTACTAATTTGAATTTAGAGGAAGAATTAAAATTAATTGGATTGGCCCAAACGGATATATTATGCTTTGGCCCAATCTATGATTATTATTATCCTAAAATTTTTGGGTATGTCTTCAGGCGACTGGGTCTTTATGAATCCTCCAGAGATATTACCGCAGAAACATTTATAAAAGCACTGACTCATATTCAAAAATATAACGCACATGAAAGATCCATCGCTCCCTGGTTGTTCACGATAGCCACCAATGAAATCAATCTGTTCTATCGAAATAAAAAATACAAACCAGCCAATTTCCAATATATCCAGCCGGAATCAATACAGGAGAAGGAATATTTAAAATTAATAGAAAAGGAATAAACTGAGTCAGAGACTCTTGCTAATCAACACGATTTTTTCAAGAAGGTACAGACACACCTTTTATATCTTGATACCAAATACCAGGAAGTCATTTCGTTGCGATATTTTGAAGAAAAGAGTATTCTGGAAATAAGTGAAATTCTCAACAAACCCGAAGGTACCATTAAATCATTACTTTCGAGGGCTGTAGAAAAACTGAGATCCTTCATGCAACCCGATGAGTAAAATTGTATTCATATTAGTAAAAATCAAAAAAGTAAAAAATGAACCAAACGGAAGATTTTGAAAAAAAACTGCTTGGTATAATAAAGCCGGAGCCCAAGGTGGAGCACAGCCGGTTTTTAAAATTACCCATACTCAATGCTCAAAAATCGGCTTCGCTGGGGGTCTGGTTGATCGCGGCACCATTATTTATTCTTGCCTGCATTTGCATGAAAATCCTGTTTACTCATCAGGGTTCGGTATGGATTTCTTTTTTTGAGACGCTCGCCAAATTGGATGATTCAGGGTGGGGTTGGTTTTATGGGCCGATGATTATTTTGGTTTTTCCAGTGATTGCATTTGTATTAAATCTTTTATCCATCATACGATTTCAATATAACCGGGAGCAAAAAGATCTCATGGTAACCGTTAGATTAAAGTGGGGTAATATCATCATTTTACTTCTTAGTACATTGATTCTGGCAGCTTTCATGTCTTATATTTTTACAGAAAACATTCATACAAATTAATATATGTCTATATTCAGAAGGAAATCTATATTCTTTATACCCATTCATTTAACGGGATGGGCCTTACTGACCGTTGCAATCATGTTAGCTATTTATCAGTTTGTCGTCATTGAACGACTTTCCCACTCGGTGAGTGATACCTTGATCAATTGGTTTTTCAGGCTGATCATTATAGGTGCCTTTTATTCTATGATTGGGTTTGCGTTTAGTCGTGAAGAATAAATTGTCCGGGCTTCATTTCTATACTGGCAAATACTAAATAATGGATGGTTTTATTTATCCATCACACAGAGGTATCTGAAATCAGCTCCGAAATTATTTTTTATCTTTACCAAACTATTTTAGTTGGATATTACTTATTCATAAGAATCCCGAAAGACCTTTCTCCTTTTTGCTAATCAGTTGGGCTAAAAAAATCGCTCTCTTTGACTAACCTCAAAGCTGAGAATCTCGTAATTATATATAATCAAACAACATTTATAATACCTTTATGAAAAATCACTACTCTAAATTCCTTTCGGTATTTATACTATTTGGATTACTCTTCGGATTGATTCCCGGGATATCCCGAGCTCAGTCAGGTAATAATTGTGACTCGGTGGCCATCTTAAGTTGCGGTACTTCGGTTACCAGTACGACCAAAGGTGGTGGCAACAACTACACAATTGCAAATTATACCTGTCATAGCAGTAATAATAAATTTAACGCAGAAGATAAAGTTTACAAAATTACTCCCGTTAAAACCGGTCAGCACGAAATCAGGCTTACGAACGTCACTAAAGATCTTGATATTTTTTTATTATCAGGATCCTGTACTAATGGAACCTGCATAGGTAAAAGCACCCTTAGCAATAATAGCAATGAAACTATTCTTGTGAATCTAACGGAAGGTAATAATTATTATCTGGCAGTTGATGGTTATGATACCAGTCAGGTGGGTCCGTTTACTTTAACCCTTAGCTGTCCGGTAACCGAACCCTGTGAAGCCTTCCTTACAGAACTAGTTTGTGGAAATATCGATACCGCCTCTACGGTCGGACAAAGCAATAAATATACTAAAGCAAATTACAGCAGTTGTCAAAACTATAATCAATCATTTAATGGTGGCGATATCGCTTTTAAATATAAGCATACTGCCGCCAACCCAAATGCCATCGTGACAATCTGGGGTTACAGTAAAGATCTTGACTTGTTTATCGTGAACAGTTGTGGTTCATCTGCCAAATGTGTACGCCAAGCCATTAATAAACAACAATCACTGGAAAGAATTAGTTTTTCAGGACTGGAATACGGAGATTATTTTATTGTAGTGGACGGCTACGATACCAACCAGGTCAGTAAATTTTTTATTTCTGTTTCTTGCCAAAAGGTATGCAAAGCAGACAGCACGATTCCTAAACTTGCCTGCGGAGTATCGGTAGCAGGCACTACCGTCAATGGTAAAAATGCCATATCTAAATATACCGTGGATGAATCCTTTGAATTCACAGGACCTGAATCTTATTATACATTCAAAGCGCCGGCCAGTGATACTTATAAAATAGATCTTACCGGATTTGCAAATGATCTTGAATTGTTTGTAGCCTCTCATCTCAACTGTGTCGAAGAGCCCGCGGCCATTGCAAAAAGTGTAAAATCTCCTGGTCAGCCTGAGTCCATCAAATTATTTATGCAAAAAGACCAGGTAATCTATATTATCGTGGATGGATCTTTTGGAGCGAAAGGTCAATATACCCTCAAAATCAATTGTCCCGTGTCGACTCAAATTGGAAAAATCATTTTTGATATGGACAGTGTTTGTGGCGCAAAATCAACCACGGTGAATATACCGGTTAGAGTTAAAGGATTTAAAGATGTAATTTCATTTTCTATGACATTACAGGTTGATAATGTCAATATTGCACAAATAAAAAAAATAGCCAGTTCCACATTGTCTGGTTTAAATTATAATATTATTGATTCGAATAAAACGATTACCGTTACCTACCTGGGAAACAATGCAATTACTCTTGCAGATAGCTCTATTGCATTTACGATCGAAAGCAAGCTGGTAGGCAATCCAGGTCAAACTACAAAAATTAAATTTTTAAATGCCCCCACTGCATTAAAAGCAGCTACCGTGATCAATGGTCAAAACGTATTGGCTTCGGTCGAAACTGAAGGGGGCTATGCCTGTGTCAATGCGCCCGAACCCAATAACAAACTCACATTTGATATTGACAGCATTTGTGACTTTAAAGACAAAGCGATCGTTATTCCAGTAAGAGTGAAAAACTTTAAAAACATTCGATCCTTTGCCATGTCCATAACAGTAGACAATATCAATATATTTAAACTGGATAGCATCAAAACACCGCTCAATCTAAGTTTCTCTTATTTTGAATTTACAACAAACAAGACTTTTACGCTTCAGATGTTATCAAATAATGGCATCACACTCAATGATCATGATATCGTGTTTAATCTGTATGGAAGACTCGTCGGTAGTCTTGGTCAAATGACTAAGATTAAATGTACGAATGAACCCACTGCGATACAGGCAGCGACCATTGAAAACAATGTAACCACTTTGGTTCCGGTCGAAACCATTTATGGTGTGGCCTGTATCTATGAAGCCCAACTAGTCCAGCTAAAAGGTAAAGTCATCGATCGCCTCAATGCAGGGATAAAATCTGCCATGGTTAAACTAAGCGGTTTTGTAACGGACACGGTCGTCACACCTTCCAATGGTGCATTTGGATTTGCCAAACTGAACTCTACTGGAAATTATGTGATCTCTGTCATGAAGAACGAAAATGCTAGAAATGGTATCGATGTACTGGACCTTG
>CALMKY010000306.1 GCA_937867195.1 uncultured Saprospiraceae bacterium
GAATCCATCAACAGCACATTGTATTTGACCTTTCAGATCTGAAATGATGACCTTCTTTACAAATTCCTTTACATAAGGATTATTAAACTTCAGATAGATTTGTCGATCTGCGGGGTTGGGGAAAATACTTAACGTAGTATAGGAAATATCATGGTTATCAATTTCTGTAGTCAGATTGCATACGGTAGCTTTATATTTATTTGTCGAAACCCCGGAAGGCGAATCCCACTCAAATGTAAAATCACCATTGTCGTTCCAGGAATAATTTACATTATATGGCCGATTGTTGATTGTATACGTTAATGTGTACATATTGACCCCTGTAGAGATAAGATTGGTAATCACAGCTCCATTTAATGGATTACCGGCCGGTCTGATAGCCTTTGTCTGTGCCTGGGGTATTATTTGATCTGTGGCATCTTTAGTAACTACTCCGACCATATTACCGATCATATAAGGATAAGTAGATGTGCCATGATAATGATAATTATTTTTATAAACATGACCGTGATTTTCGTCCAGTGCATTCATAACCACACTGTCTGGCTCTACAGGACCATAGACGGCGAACCCATCCAAAGCGAATGCAATAGGTAGGATACTGGAGTTAATGCTATCCAGACACAATGGGGCAATGTGATAATGATAATCGTCAGCGCGTCCACAATGACCTCCATATTGATCTAATTCTCCAATTAAGTAGGAATCTTCCCCTCGATTATTTAATGCGTTGAATACCGGTATTCCATTCGCTGCAATAGCGATGGCACCTTTAAAAAAATTTGTTTTTGTTGGCGTTGGTACCGTGGCAAGTACTGGATTAAGTGGTATACTCCAGGCATTTGAACCAACATAGCATTGCGGAATTGGTACTTGTTGTTGCCACGCTTTAATGCCTACCATTTTATCATGATCCGGGATGCCTGTACTTTCGACATAAAAATAATTTTTGTCCCACCGGGTACTCACTTTTGGTTTAAATGGTTTGAAAGCACTATCTATAAAGGCAGGATCTGTTGACAGTGGAAGATTGAAGCTACATATAAATAAAAGTCCGAATACAGATAATAAACTTTTTATATACCGATCCTTCAAGGCATCTTTTGTCTTGTATAACAGCGTAATTAAAAAAGAAATGATGATGGCCAGTATGAATGTTCTTATCCAAAACAATAAGCCCCATTTTATATCGATCGATGGTTTTCTATTGTGAAAATTGATAATTTGATTTTGCCTTCTGCTAAAAAAAGTCCGATCATTCATTGAAAATAGCGAAACCGGAAGCCTGATTAATTTTTGATTTAACCCTTCCAGGATAATAGTATCTTTTTTTTGATACATATAGGTAGCAGAAGGAATACGGGTTCCATTAGTAAGGATCCAGTCCCGGTATTTGAATGGTATATTTTCGTAATTAGCATGTGAGTAGCCCAAATTATAGACCCAGATAAATAGAATAACCTGTAGTAATTTCATTTGCCCTTTCTATTTTATTAACTGTAGTTTTCCACTTTTTTTACTTCCTGTCAAATCAGTCATGGAATAAAAATACATACCGGAAGGCAAGGGTTGTGCATGGTCTCCAAATCCATCCCAATAAATTTGAAATTTTCCCGATGCAATAGCATAATGCTTTAATAAAGATCTTACTGGGATTCCTTGTTGGTTATAAATAGTGAGGTCGATTTGTTGAGGCCTCTGTGATGTGAATTCGATTTTAGTTTGATTAGAAAATGGATTGGGGTAAATCAATTCATTCTTGTAATAGTCATTCCATACCACCGGAATACCCGTCGTAAGTGAATCATAACAATTTTTTACATTAATCTGATAACTTGCAGCTATATCCCTGTTTTTTCTAATGGAAGTTTCATTTTTAGCAAGATACACTTTGATATATTCTACTTTGACAGATTGATCTGAAACGGTCACCCTGAGATGTCCGGAATTAGGCAGTAATAGTCCGGAGTGGTACCCATACTCATAAGCATAATTAAGGTTTTGGAAATTTGGATGACTTGGTTGCGGAGTTTCCTGATATATCAGACAATCTTTATCCTGCTTGCCAAAAAAATGATCATGGCCATGAAAAAAGATATTTACTCGATGTTCTTGTAAAAGTTCTTTGACAGGTTTGTACCAACCTGGTCTATTAATAGAAAATTCATTTTTACCATTGAGACTTTTCCCTCCCCATTCGTATAAATCAGCAACTTCCAGGCCCCCTCTTCCTTCTGCTGTACCACCGACAATCTGATGAGCAAAAACAAATTTAAATTTGGAATGGTCTTTTTCTAATGTATTTTTTAGCCAATCGTATTGGGTTTTTCCGAGAGTCCATCTCCATCCTGTGAGCGCATCGGGTTTGGCGGGAGTAAACCAATAAGGATCTAAAACAATAAATAAAGCATCACCCCAAGTCCAAGCATAATAACTTTCCCGAATACCTACGAAGGGATGTAGGGTTGTGTCGCCGGTATAAAACAGATTTGGAAAAGGGTTGGGAAAATATTTTTTTCTCAATAAAGTCCCCGTCACACCTATATTATTTTCTGTTCCATTTAGGTTCCATCCTGCTTCACCTTCGTGATTCCCTAAGGCAATAAACAAAGGTGTCGAGTGACCAATGTAAGAGTAATAAGACCTGAGCAAATTACATCGATAATCAATGGTATCGGTGGTAACCTGATTGCCCGTATTTCTAAGTTTATCAGACATAAGGAAATCTCCTAAATCTATTACAAAGTCAGGTTTATCGGCTATTTGATTTTGGAGGCATAGTTTATAGACAGCTGTATCACTTTGTTCATCGAGGTGCGGATCAGCCTGGACAATAAATGTAAATGTTTTGCCAATTGCTTTTTTTGTACTAAAACTAAACTCTGGACGACAGATTTCGCTTTGAGACTGAGCAACCCTAT
>CALMKY010000307.1 GCA_937867195.1 uncultured Saprospiraceae bacterium
GGGATTCTTTACCCAACGCACGGATAAACTCTATCGGAACAAATTTTTTAGTGACTTCATGAATTTTTATGATGGCTTCCTCCCGTTCTCTTACTTCGCGGATATTCTTTTCAAATAACATGGCACTTTCTATTGCTGTAGAAGATTGCAATGCAAGGGTCACCAATAGTTTGAGATGAGCAGCGCTGTATTGTTCTTCCTTCATGCCGGCGAGAATAATAGCACCCATGATGCGATGCTTTACTTTCATCGCAGCATAAATGATCGAGTGTACTTTAGGATCAAGGATGCCGGCAGCTTTTAGTATTGAAATATCGCTGATGATTTCTGATTGTCCATTCATACCGATGTTCGTAAGCAACTTTACATTTTCCTTGATTTTTTCAGGATCGAATAATAGTTGTCCGGCAAAGGCAGGTATCGTCAATTTTTTTTGAATATCGTCCCATTGTATGATCACTCCACTTTCTGAGGGTATGGAATGAATGGCCTGATCCAGGGTGATTTTAGCAATGACATCCGGATCGATCGTTTGAGTTAATTGCTCTGAAAAATTATAGATTACATTCAATTCCTGGTAGAGATTCAGAACTTCTGCACCGAGCTTCTTTTTTTCTGATTCTCTCTGAATAAAATAATTAATCGTTCCGGACAATATAGCCTGCTGATCGTTGAACACATGACCGATGGTTTCATTGTCCAATTGAATTGCATTACCGGGTACATGGTTTTCGGCTTTCGTCCCCAAGAGCACCAGTCCCTGATCATCTTCTATCCAGGCAGCGCTGTTGGACATCATCGACGAGATAATTTTATGAATCTCATAGTTTTTGATGATAATATTTTTAAGACTGAGTCTGGCCATTGGTAGCTTTTTTTATATTACTGCTTTAGGAATTGATTCCTAGTACTTCAATCGCTTTGAGCCAGATTGCCTCGGGATCAAAGGGTTTGGTCATATAGATATTGGCACCGACTTCTTGTCCTTTCTGCCTGTCAAAGTCCTGTCCTTTGGCAGTGAGCAGAATAATGAATACATCTTTCAGATCCGGATCTTTTTTTACCTGGAGGCAAACATCCATTCCATTCATTTTCGGCATCATCACATCCAGAAATACGAGGTTGGGCTTTTCGGATTGAATGAGATGCAATGCAGACTCTCCGTTATCGGCTGTAAGAAATTCTACGCCCTCGTCTTCCAAGTCTTCGAGTGTTTGCTCGATCAGCATTCGGATATGTGCTTCATCATCTACTATTAAAATTTTTTTGGACATTTGAATTCTAAGTTGAATATGGTTGTATAAAAGCTTTATTTGTTAGAATAGTTTCAATTGCGGAAAATTTTTCTGAAGGCAACAGATTCATTAACCGAACGGAAAGAATTGGCATGGGTCATTGGTAAACAAGGAACAAAACATTTTCCATTCCTTTTTCAAAACGCAAGGATTTGACCATGTCCTGATTAGCGGAGAGTACTGAATTAATAATCACTATATCCGGTTGATTGGCCAGCGCTTTTTGGACTAGTTCCTTTCCATCCGATTCCATGACTACATATCCTTTGGCTTTGAGTACCTCAGTAAGTGTATGAATCGTACCGCTGTCTTCGTCCACGATCAATACTTTTTTCTTTGATTTACCCTGATCCAGTAAACTTCCGATTTCATTGAATAATGTATTGGTATCAATGGGTTTATTGAGATATCGGTCGATGCCGATGCGAAAACCTCTTGCATGATCTTGTACGATCGACAATACGATGATGGGGATATCCATGGTGGCCGGATCATTTTTCAATACGGCGGCTACATCGAAACCATTCATCTCAGGCATCATGATGTCGAGAATGATTAAGTCAGGCCTTTGTTCACGAACCATGGTCAACGCCTGTTTACCATTGCGAGCTTCTGAAATGAGGTAGCCTGCATCGCTGAGTTCTTGCTGTAATAATGACCGAATCGAATCATCGTCGTCTACAATCATAATCTTTGCCGAATGGTCTTTTAAATTAATTTGTGCCTGGGAAACCTCATCTTTTAATTGTTTGAGTAAATCATCTAATTTGACAGCCTTCGATACATTCGCAGATAGGTGGCTGAGTGGTAAAGCAAAAACGAAAGTACTTCCCTGGCCCAGTTCGCTTTCCAGCCATATACGGCCACCGTGGTGTTCGACGATTTCCTTACAGATGGGCAATCCCAGTCCTGTGCCTTTTGGTTTATCGGTCAATGTATCACCCACTTGTTTGAATTGTTCGAATACCGCGGCATGGTCTTTCGGTGCAATCCCAATGCCGGTATCCGAAACACTGCCCAGGATCTCATCTCCTTGCCGATAGACCTTGACGGTGACTTTTCCGTGTGGGGTAAATTTGACAGAGTTGGAGATAAGATTGACCATGACCTGGATCAATTTATCTTTATCTCCGATGAACTCTGGTAATGTATCATCTATTTGCTTTTCCAACAGCAATGATTTTTGATCAAACAAAGAACTGGTAGCGGCTATGGCTCTCTCGGCTACTTCCGATAGAGAAACATTCTCTTCATTCCAATTCATTTTGCCGGCTTCTATCTTAGCCAGGTCGAGGACATCATTGATCAGACTTGTCAATCGCTGACCTTCGGATACGACTACATTGAGATTTTCGTTTACCTGGTGAATGATCTTCTCTGTTTTTGGATCGGATACATCCGTGAGCGGAAATATTTTTTCTTCCAATCTTTTTTTAATGATTTTTGCAAAGCCCAATACAGAAGTCAACGGAGTCCTCAATTCATGACTCACGGTAGATAAAAATGCGCTTTTTGCTTCATTGGCTTTTGCTGCGAGTTTGCTAGATTCTTCTGCTTCCAATTTTGCCTGTTTTGCTTCGTCGTATAAGGTTGCATTGTTGATGGCTATTCCTACGGAAGAAGCAATCGTGGACAACAATCTTAAATCATTATCATCAAAAAGATTTTCGTGTTCAGTACTTTGCACACTTAAGACACCGATTCGTTTTTCACCTACCGGAATCGGAACCCCCAGATAAGATGCAGACATGATGCCAAGACGAGCCACTCCCAATTTTTGAGTCGATTCTTCAAAATCCTTATTGATGAGCAGGGGTTCGCCATTTTGTAATATTTTAGATGCCAATCCCTGTCCGAATTTTATGGGTGGCAACACTTCTCCAAACTGGTACGGAAAAGTGATCATATTGTTCTTTTCATTTAGCAGAGCAATGTAAACGATATTGGCTTTAAACAAATCTTTGAGCTGGTCTCCCACCATATGAAATAAATCAGCAGGATCCAGTTGGGATGCGATCGCTTTACTGATGTTATTGACCGTAGCCAATTCAGCACTTCGTTGATTTGATTGGGTGAGTAACCGGTTGGTTTCGTCAAATAATCTCGCATTTTCCAAAGCGACGCTCAAGCTATTCGTCAGCGTACTCAAAAGTTTCACATCGGAAGGTGAAATGGCATTTTCATGATCCAGATTCTGCAAACTAATCATGCCTTTTACTTCGTTACCTGATAACATCGGCATCCAAACCGCTGATTTTGGCTTTTCACCGGACAGTACTGCTGAATCATATTTTGATTTTGCCAAATCAGAATTGATTAACAGGTATTCGCCGGTATCTATTACCTGTCGCCTGAAACCAGTAGGCTTAAACATACCCACCAAAGAACGATTACCCTTTTCATAAGCATAGCGGTCCTGCAAGAGATCCGTTGTTTTATCATAGGTCACGATATCCAATACTTGCGGGTTAAACACTTCACGGATTTTTTCGCCTACAAGTTCATAGATACTTTGCGTGTCCAATTCTTTAGCCAGTCCTTCCTGGACCTGATTGATGACACCAAGCTCTTCGGCACGCTGTTTGAGTTCATGTGTTCTGCTTTCTACTATTTTTTCTAGTTCGTCATGTTTTTCTTTTAATTGTCTGAGTCTCCATCTTACGAACGTATAGACGCTTCCGGTTGCCAGTAACAGATAAGATAAATAAGCCCACCAGGAGGCATACCACGGAGGCATAACCGTAAATGAATAAGAGACCGGCTCGCTCCAAATTTTATTAGCACCCTGTGCTCTTAATTTAAATGTATAGGTACCCCCAGAGATATTTCCAAAAGTGGCACTTGAGTTTTTCTGTACAGGACTCCATTCATGATCATATCCTTCTAGAATATACTGATAATTGATCAACTGAGGTTTATCGGTTTCGACCGCATTGTATTCTATCGAGATATTATTGTGCTCATGAGGCAATATCAGGTTTTGGGGAATAGGATAATTCTTACTGATGCTATCAAATCGGATGTTACCGAATTTTTTAAAAATATCAAATCTTTCTTCCGGTGAATTAAATTTCCCATATGCAAATGATTCTTCTAATCGTGCTTCGCTACTATCCATTTTATTTTTAAGAAT
>CALMKY010000308.1 GCA_937867195.1 uncultured Saprospiraceae bacterium
GATCCAACCGTCATCCAATATTCTAGTATAGGTGATTTTAACCTACCTGATTTATCGACTGGATCTTTTAACGTTACTAAAGTGTCTCAAGGATATTTTACTACTTCTTGGTATAATCAAAATGGAGTAACCAGGGCAAACGGAGATTCCATATTTACTATAAAATTTAAACTGATAGGCGCGGATGGAAAAGCGAGTAATATAGATTTTTCAGGCACTCCTTTAGCAATCGAAATTTCGGATAAAAACGCACAGAAATGTACCAATGCTACGCTTACAAGCGGTAAAGTGAATATTGGTACAGTAACAAATCCTCCACCTACTGGAGTTTCTTTAAAAATTGCTAATGTGGATAATGCTTCTTCTTCAGAGTTTTGTATTCCATTTTCTGTGACTGGTTTTAAGTCCATCACCGCTATGCAGTTTTCATTAAACTGGGACGCTACCAAACTTACATTTTCTAAAGTGCAAAACTTTTCAGGTTTGACCCAGTTTGATCAAAATAATTTTAATCCCACGAATGGAAAGTTGTCTTGTCTGTGGTTTGATCAGGCGACGACCGGACAAACAGTTGCAGATAATAAAACAATTTTTGAGGTTTGCTTTAAGTACACCGGCGCTTGTCCTGGTACAGCAACCATCAATATTACAGACGATCCGGTAAAAGTATTGGTTCAATCTACTACCGGACAGCTTACACCTGATAAAATATCCAGTACCGTAACTTGTACAGGAGGTACGACTCAACCTCTTGCAGTATCCATAGCAAAAACAACTTCTCCTTGTCCCGGGCAATCCAATGGGGCTATTGACCTTACTGTGACCGGAGGATCTGGAAACCCGACATATTCCTGGAGCGATGGAAATACCTCTAAAAACAGAACAAATCTTGCCGCGGGAAATTATACTGTAACTGTAAAAGATGGTAGCAGTACTCAAACTGCAACTGCCACTTTAACAGCCTTATCCGTAACTGCAACACCAGTTAATCCAACGAACGGAAATAATGGTTCGATCACTTTGTCGGTTACAGGTGGTAACGGTACATCCACATACAAATGGAGCAATAATGCGACCACGAAGGATATCAATAACCTGGGGGCAGGAGAATATACTTATACCGTTACCGATGCCAACGGTTGTACAGCGTCTGCAAAAGTAACATTGGCTGACCCTAGTATTGCCTTGGATATCACCAATATTACACCGGTAGGTCCTGCTTGCAGTACGACTAAAGATAATGGTACGATCAATATTACAGTCATTGGAGGTAAAACCCCTTATAAATTTGCCTGGACAGGTCCAAATGGATATACTTCATCGAATGAGGATATTTCCGGATTAAAGGCAGGCACTTACAAAGTTACCATTACGGATGCTGCAAATGCCACGAAGACATCTTCTGACATTATTCTTGCGGATGGACCGGCTTTGGTAATCAATGGTACTGTTAAAAATGAAACTAGACTCGGCAATGATGGTTCCATAACATTAACTCCTACAGGTGGAACCCCTCCCATTAGTTACAGATGGAATGATGGATCTGTCAGCAGCAGCCGGACTTTGTTATCAGCTGGAACTTATACGGTTACCGGTACAGATTCAAAAGGGTGTTCAGCAACAAAATCTTTTACAGTTGCAAACGACAGCAAAGGTGAATGTTATACATCTTCCCGGGCGTTTTCTCCTAACGGAGATGGTATCAATGAATATCTTATTATCAGTTGTTTACCAGCGCAAAATCAACTATTGGTGTTCAATCGGTGGAATCAGATGGTATTCACGGCGAATAATTATCAAAATACATGGACCGGCATAGATAATCAGGGAGTTGCTGTTCCGGACGGAACGTATTATTGGGTGTTAAAAGATAAATCGAATACGGAGAACAAACTGTACAAAGGCTATACAACCATCATCAGAACTTTAAACTAATCGCTCATCACAATTTATTTCATTCGTTTTTCAAATCGACTATCATGAAACAATTTTTACTTAGTTTATTTATATTGATATCAATGGGTGTAGTGCTCAAAGCCCAGGATGAAGCGATATCTTCACAATATATATTTCATCCAATACTCATCAATCCTGCTTACTCAGGATTTAAGGATAATCATGAAGTATTACTGAATTTTAAAAATTCATATTCAAGCTTTGTGGGAGCTCCAAAGACATATACTTTGAGCTTTAACGGACCGGTAGCACCGCGACTGGGATTTGGGGCATTGATCCTGAATGATATTGCAGGAGACTACAGTAAATTTAAAGTACAAGGTTCTTTAGCCTACAAATTTGAATTGGGTGATGTAAAACTAAATGCAGGCATTGCAGCTCAGTATACAAAAAATCAACTTGCAAATGGAGCTATTTTGGATCCAAGGATTGATCCCAGCGATCCATTATTATTGGCAGCTGCTAATGGCTTAAACTTCTTCAGTACTTCTCTTGGCATCTACGGAGAACAAAATGGTAAATTTAAGTTTGGTATTGCTGCTTTGGACCTTGCTCGTACGCGCGTGGATCAAATACAAAATACTACCTCTTCAAGCGGTGGATTATTAAATTATTTTACAGCCTGGGTGGGTTATAAATACGATGTCGCAAACTATAATTTTTCTATTGAGCCATCGGTTGCAGTGAAAAGACTTAGGTATGTTCCTTTTGCAACTGATCTTAACTTAAAAATGAATTTTTTGGATGAACAGTTATTTGGAGGTATTACCTATACCGTGGGTGGATATCAAAAAACAACTTTCCTGATCGGTACTCGGATCAATAAGTTTAAATTATTTTATTCATACGATATTGCTTTAGAAGAATTCCAAAAATACAATAATGGGGCTCACGAGCTGTCGCTTGCATTTGATATCGCTGCGAATGTGAAATCAAGCAAGAAATAATACGCATTAAGTTATTAACTTATATATAGAAAGGTTCAGATGATCTGAGCCTTTTTTATTGAATGATTTCTAAAGCATTCAGACTTTATGTAATATTTAAAATCATCCTTTTCATAGATTAATAAAATGAATAAATTATTATAAAGCACATCGGTATTTATAATTATACATTTAACTTAAAATCTATTGCATCTCTAGATAGAATTTCTACTTTTATGCACCCTCGTTTATTTTTGTTAAAACTACCGGTGCATGAAAAAGCTATATACACCATCCTTTGCATTCCTGCTTCTTTTGATCTCGGTCAGGTCCTTTGCTTCGTTGGAAATTTTTTGTCCCAAAGACAAGGATATAACCTACGATCAATATGTAAAGGGTAATTATTACGATAAGCCTACCGTATGGGGTGTTTGTACCATTTATGGTCCTTGGATTAAATCGAATCTTAATTGTGGAAATGGATATGTCGAGGTAAAATGGGAAATTGATGATGATCACAATCGTGCCTACTGGTGTACGCAGACAATTTGGGTTACCAATTCATATGGAGGAAAATCCATCTCGGTCTGGTGTCCTAACGACCAGACGGTCTATTGTGATGAATTGGATTATGTCAAGTATAATAAACCTGAAGTAACCGGAGGAAGCGATTACTCATTGTATGGTCCTTATATATCCAAATCATTAAATGATTGTGGTGTCGGATCCATTTGGGTCGAATGGAAAGTTATAGATGGTTGCGGAAATAAATACTATTGCAAGTCCGCCATATGGGTGAAAGCCAGAAAATCATCCCCGTCAATCTGGTGGCCTAAAGATTTTGAAGCCGATGCTTGCAAAGATAATGTCGATCCTAAGTATCTGGCTTATCCTTACGGATATCCTGAAATCAATTCATACAATTCCTGTGCACATTACGGCATCAGTTATAAAGATGAAGAATTCACTTTCCCCAATACCCCGGGACTCTGTAAAAAAATAGTTAGAACCTGGTCGGTCATCGACTGGTGTAATTACAATCCAAATGGTTATGGAGATTATAATGATTATGGCGGCAAGTGGACACATGTACAGTTAATAAAACTCATCAGTAAATCCAAACCTGCAATAAACTGTAAGGCTACCATCCTTGTTGAACAGGAAAGCTATGGATGCACGGGTTGGGTCGATGTACCGATTCCTACCATAACATCTTCATGCAATGGAAAAACTACGATCAATCATAATTCCAAATTTGCCACTAAACCAGGAGCGGATGCAAGTGGGCAGTATCCATTTGGATCAACGGATGTTACCTTCAGAGTGACGGATGAATGCGGCAATTATAGTGAATGTATAACAACCATCATTGTAAAAGATAAAACAAGACCCACTCCCTATTGCTATCCTTCCGTCATAGTAGGTATTAGTACGAATAGTGATGGCGTATATACCATCATCAATCCCAAAATGTGGGACGCAGGTTCTTACGACAATTGCACTCCAAAAAATAAACTAAAATTTTCTGCCGAGCCAACGAAAATGACTTGTGATAGTTTGGGAATTAGGAAATTAAAAATCTTTGTCGAAGATGAATCGGGTAATAAAGATTTTTGCAGCGTTACCATCAACCTGCAGGATAATACCGGCATGTGTCCCAAAAAGTCCTCTCCTCCCATTGTTACGACTACACCTCCTAGCGGACGGGATTCAATTACCATCGCCGGGCTTTTGGTTTCACCTGATTATTCACCAATTGATAGCGTATCGATTCATATTGTGGATACCAATGGAAATAAAAGTAAAATGGCAAACGGGAAATATTTGTTTTCCAATCTTCGGAAAAACAATGATTATATGCTCAGACCCTTTAAAAGAGATGATTATCTGAAAGGAGTTACTACGGAAGATTATGAATTACTCATTAATTATATCCAGGGGAAAGATACCCTTCCCGGTCCTTTAGCCTTGCTCGCAGCAGATATTGATGGTAACGATACCATCAATATGGAAGATGCCTTTTTATTGGGATATTATTTATTGACTCATGCCAAAACCATAGCCGATACGATTCCATCCTGGAGATTTTTACCAATGGATTATGATGTAATGAACCTTGCTGCCTCCAGGTATAAACTCAATGCCTGGCCTGATTACATACGGTTGCGCAATTTAGATACAAGTTACCTGACAGCAGATTTTATCGGAGTCAAAGTTGGCGACATTAATTTGAGTTTATTTAAAGAAGATAGTATTGCCAATCTT
>CALMKY010000309.1 GCA_937867195.1 uncultured Saprospiraceae bacterium
TGAGCAAAACTCCCATGAATATCCCCATTGATAAGAATGCATTCACATCCTAGTTTCTCTAATAGCAACGGAACCGATAAAGCACCCGTGCTATTGATGGCATCGACCACTATTTTATAGTTTCTGGATTTTATTAAGTCTTTATTTACAAGCTTTAATTTAAGGATCGCTTGGATATGATTGAAGATGGTGTTTTTTAGTGGTACGAGAGTACCCAATGATTCATAACTGCTAAATTGGATCCTGGGGTCATTTCCGAGATCCAATACTTCTTGTCCGGTCTCTGCATCTATAAACTCGCCAAGCTCGTTCATAAATTTGAGAGCATTCCATTCCATGGGGTTGTGTGAAGCCGTGATCATAATCCCTCCCGAAGCTTTCTGGAGAATAATGGCCATTTCTAATGAAGGGGTGGTCGTAAGTCCTGCATCGAGCACATTGATTCCTAACGACATCAAAGTGGATTGCACCAGGTTTTGGACCATTTCTCCGCTATTGCGCCCATCCCGCCCAACAATGATATGAGGATTGTCATTTCTTTTTTTAATTAACGATGCAAATCCGCTTGTGAAGGTTACTATATCTATTGGGGTTAAATTTTCTCCTGGTTTACCACCGATCGTACCGCGTATACCTGAAATCGATTTTATGAGTGTCAATATGTAAGAATATGTATGATGATGCGCAAAAATATACAATGAAGGCAATAGAAGCTATACAAAATCACTCTTAATTTTCAGATTCAAAGATTTAACACAATTGGTTTCTTTTAATGAAATAATTTGTTTATATGAATGAATTTAATGGATGCCGTTGCGTTTAGCTTCATTCCAGAGATGATCCATTTCCTGGAGGGTCATATCGCTCAAAGGCTTTGGAGCGTTGCCTTCAATAAACTCAAATCTTCTTTTGAATTTTTGATTGACTCTTTCTAATGCAGATTCTGCCTCCACTCCGATAAATCTTCCATAATTAATCAATGCAAACAAAACATCGCCGAATTCCGCTTCTATTTTATCCTGGCTATGTCGATCGATCACGGCTTCTCTTAATTCACCGATTTCTTCCTGCACTTTATCCCAGACCTGATCTACATGGTCCCATTCAAAACCTACCTGTTTTGTTTTTTCTTGCATTCGATAGGCTTTGACCAAAGCAGGCAGGGATTGTGGTACACCGGATAAAACCGATTTTTTTCCTTCTTTAAGCTTTAGTTTTTCCCAGTTTTGTTTGACTTCTTTATCATCCGCTACCTGAATGTTACCATAGACATGAGGATGTCGATGTATCAATTTGTCACATTCTTTATCAATTGCTTCTGCCAGTGTAAATCTCCCTTGTTCGGCGGCCATGCGGGCGTAGAAAATTAAATGAAGCATGAGGTCACCGATTTCTTCTTTGATTTCCTGGAAATCTTGCTTGAGGATGGCATCACCAAGTTCATACGTCTCTTCGATCGTAAGGTTGCGCAATGACTCGAACGTTTGTTTCTTGTCCCAAGGACATTTTTCACGCAGGTCATTCATAATATTCACCAGTCGCAAAAAAGCATCTGAAGTAGCCTGATCATTATTCATTCACCAAAGGTAAAGGATGAATAATGTAAATAGTTTTAAGTTTTTGAGGACTGATTTTGAATTAGGCAATGGAAAAATTCCACCGTTAAACCCGCTTCCCTATAAACCGTAAAAAAGTGGATACAAAGAGAAAGCAAAGGGCCATAGCAGCGACGACAGTTAGAATTAGCATTTTGACTTGGTTGGTTTTTATACGCCAAATATAATAAACACATAAAATAAAATAAATATTTCCGACCTGGAAAATACATTTTTATTTTCTTAATGTACATTGTATTTATTTTCGTTGTATTAAATTATTTCTTTAAACTAAACATATGTCACCCAGAAAGGGAATTTTAATGATCTGCTTGCTAACCATTACGAATATTACTTCATCCCATGGGCAATCGTTGCAAGACTTGTTTATCAAAGTAGATACACTTATTCCGATGCGGGATGGAGTCAGGCTGTATACTGTGGTCTATATCCCCAAGGATAGCCTGGACAGACCTTACCCTATCCTGATGGAACGAACACCCTATTCTTCAGCACCATATGAAAAGGGACATTTTCCATTTCGTTTAGGACCTAACTCTAAATTGATGAAAGCAGGTTACATTTTTGTTTATCAGGATGTAAGAGGTCGATATATGAGTGAAGGCCACAATCTTGAAATGACACCCCATAAAGACCTGAAGCCAACTAAAAACGACGTAGATGAGAGCAGCGACACATTTGATTCTATTGAATTTTTATTGAAGATGTTGGGTAATTTATCGAACGGAAAAGTTGGAATTTGGGGGATCTCCTACCCGGGATTTTACGCCACAGCCAGTCTGCCCGCAGCGCATCCCGCCATAAAAGCCGTAAGTCCACAGGCACCGGTAACCGATGAGTTTATAGGAGATGATGTGAATCACAACGGAGCATTTTTCCTAATGGACAATTTTGATTTTATAAATTATTTTGGAAAACCTCGTACAGGACCGACGGCCAACTATGGTGGGGGTATCACCGATACTATATACAGGGATTCCTATGATTTTTTCCTCAAAATGGCTACCATTTCCAAAACTCAGTCGCACGACTTATTTGATCATAAAAGTTATATTTGGGATGAGTATACAAGTCATGACACCTATGATGATTACTGGCAAGCCAGAAACATAAGACCCCATTTAAAGCAGATCGGCGTACCTACTTTGGTGGTGGGCGGATGGTTTGATGCGGAAGATTGCTTTGGAGCATTGAATACATATAAATCCATCGAAAAGCAAAATCCGGGGAATGCTATTTTTTTGGTCATGGGACCCTGGACCCACGGAGCCTGGTCTTACAATGAATGGAAGTCTTTTGGCCCACATAAGTTTAACGTGAATATCAATCAATATTATCAAGACTCGATCGAAACACCTTTTTTTAATCATTTTCTGAGAGGTGAGCCATGGAGTCAATTTTCAGAAGCTAAAGTTTATGAAACAGGAAGCAATCGCTGGAAATCATATTCCAGCTGGCCTCCACAGGGTACCAACCTTGTAATAAATTATTTAAATAAGGAAGCCCGGATCACCAGGCAAAAATCAAAGCGCAGAACCCAATACATTTCTTATATAAGCGATCCAGCCAATCCAGTGCCATATACAAAACCCAGGCAACGGGGCCGTAACAATCTCTACATGGTCGAAGATCAGCGATTCTTATCCGATCGAACGGATCTCGTTTCCTGGATCGGTGGGCGAGTAGAGAAAGCGTATACCATAGTGGGTCCCATCAAAGCAAATATCTATGCATCGACGTCGGGTACAGATCTGGATATCATTGTAAAACTAATCGATGTAGCTCCGGATTCATCTCAAAACTTAATCAGAGCGGAAGTCTTTAGAGGAAAATTCAGGAATTCATATACTCATCCAATTCCATTTAAATCCAGCAAGCCTGAACTGATTACGTATGAACTTCCGGATATTAATCATCGATTTTTGACAGGGCATCGGATGATGATCCAGATCCAAAGCAGTTGGTTTCCGCTAGTCGACCGAAATCCTCAAAAATTTATAAAAATACCTGAAGCCAAAGATTCTGATTATCAAAAAGCAGAGATCAGGATTTATTGTGATAACAAAAGATCCAGTAATGTGGAATTCAATATCCTCGAATAACCGGTCAATGGGTAAACAGGGCCCCTATATGAGATGCAAATATTTTGACAGCAATTGCAAGTAAGATGACTCCAAAAAATTTCCTGATGGCCAATAATCCTGCAGGTCCTAATACTTTGGCAATTATGTTAAGGGATTTGAGGACTGTGTAGACGATCACCAGATTGACTAAAACGGCACTTAATATTTCTATGGTTGAATAATTTGCTTTTAATGAAATAATCGTGGTCAATGTACCAGAACCTGCAATCAATGGGAAAGCGATGGGCACCACCACACTGGAATGGGTGGCCGAAGGAAAGGGCCGTAACTGGAAATACGAAAGAAAGTAACTGGCTGCAAAGATTTGCAACCCTTCAAGGGTTCGAAATCTTTCCCCTCACAAGGTTGTACGATTCATCCA
>CALMKY010000310.1 GCA_937867195.1 uncultured Saprospiraceae bacterium
ATATGGCGGACCACATGCTGCATTCATGTCGGCTAAAGATGATTTCAAAAGAAATATGCCGGGCCGTATCATTGGCATCAGCATCGATGCACAGGGAAACCGTGCCTTACGCATGGCGCTTCAAACCCGTGAGCAGCATATCAAAAGAGAAAAAGCTACCAGTAATATTTGTACCGCTCAGGCTTTATTAGCAATCATGAGCGGAATGTATGGTGTGTACAATGGTCCAAAAGGTCTGAAAGTGCTCGGCACAGAAGTCCTGTCAAATACAGAGAGAATCGCTTCAGCATTGATACACGCAGGGTATCATCTTGTAAACAATACTTTCTTTGATACACTTACGATAAAAGTAGATCCAAAAAAATCTGATGACATAAAATCCAGGGCTTTGAAAAACGGAATAAATCTTCTGTATTCTGATGGATTGATTCAGTTTTCATTGGATGAGACCGTAAAAGAAGAAGACCTAAACGATCTATACGAAATTTTTAGCTTGACCGGTACCGTTGAAATAAAATCAAGCATTCCCAAAGAACTTGTGCGGACCAGCCCATATATGACACACCCTGTGTTCAATACCCATCACAGTGAAAGTTCTTTGATGCGATACATCAAAAGCCTGGAAAATAAAGACATATCCTTAGTGCATTCAATGATATCCCTGGGATCCTGCACCATGAAACTCAATGCTGCAACCGAATTGTTCCCGGTATCGTATGACGCGTTTGCCAATATCCATCCGTTTGCGCCACTGGATCAGACTCAAGGTTATCAATTTATATTCAATCAATTAGAAAAATGGCTTTGTAATATTACCGGTATGAAAGCTTGCTCGTTGCAACCAAACAGTGGAGCACAAGGTGAATTTGCTGGTCTGATTACGATTGATGCATATCATAAAGATCATGGTCAGCATCAACGGAATATTGCCTTGATACCTGAGTCAGCACACGGTACCAACCCGGCAAGTGCCATCATGGCAGGAATGAAAGTCATAGTAACCAAAACAGATGAAAAAGGCAATATCGATGTAAATGACCTCCAAAGACTGGCAGAGTTACATAAAGAAAATCTCTCCTGTCTGATGGTGACCTATCCTTCAACCCATGGGGTATTTGAATCAAGAATAAAGGACATCTGTAAAATTATTCATGATTGTGGTGGATTGGTTTACATGGATGGAGCCAATATGAATGCTCAAGTGGGACTTACATCACCCGGCATTATTGATGCCGACGTATGCCATTTAAATCTTCATAAAACATTTGCGATACCACATGGAGGTGGCGGACCAGGGATGGGGCCAATCTGTGTGAATGAAAAGCTTGCTCCTTATTTACCAGGTCATGCACTTGTAAAAACAGGAGGAGTTAAAGCAACCCATGCGGTAAGCAGTGCTCCCTGGGGCAGTGCGAGTATCTTATTGATCAGTTACGGATATATAGCCATGTTGGGCAAAGATGGCGTTACTAATGCCACCAAGCATGCGATTCTCAATGCTAATTATTTAAAAGCCAGGGTAGAATCTCACTATCAGGTCTTATATAGTGGTGAGCAAGGAAGGGCTGCTCATGAACTCATCATTGACTTGAGACCATTTAAAGGTGTCCAAATCTCAGCAGAAGATGTAGCTAAAAGGCTGATGGACTTTGGATTTCATGCCCCGACATTATCTTTTCCTGTAGCCGGTACTATTATGATCGAACCCACAGAATCTGAAGACAAAGCAGAACTGGATCGTTTTTGCGATGCCCTCATCCAAATAAAGAACGAAATTGACGAAATCGCACGCGGTGAAGCGGATCAAAATGAAAATGTATTGAAAAATGCACCCCATACATTAGAGCAGATTACTTCAGATGAATGGAATAAGCCTTATAGCAGATCAAAGGCAGCTTATGCACTCGACTATTTAAAGACAAATAAGATTTGGCCAACAGTTTCACGTGTAAACAATGCATTTGGCGATAGAAACCTGGTGTGTACTTGCCCGCCCGTAGAAGCATATATTGAAAAATAGATCCAATAGTCAATTCTATTTTATTGGTTACACTCTGGTATACTGAAATTCTATGAATATACATTTTATGATGTATTCTATGCCATTCATCTCTTTCTATGCTATTCATCCACTTGCATACAATCTCTAATCTTAAGATACAGCTCTTTATCCTCATGATTTAATACCTTATCCTGTTTGGCTTAAATTAAATTCTAAGCTGAGCCTTATAACTATCATAATATCATGTAAATACAAGGTGTTTTCAGATATTATTTTGTTAGATTTCGGAAGGATGTTATAATGTAAAATGGCGTTAATTATTTTGTCGGCAAGCTCATCCCAAAGCAGAAGTAGTTTTCTTAAATATTAGATTCTGAATAAAAGATAACAAAAAAATTATTTATTATTGATATTTAATTTCGATTTTTTTATAATTTTGTAACTCAAATTTTGTTGTATAATAACAAACCCTATAAACTAGTTAATTATGAAATCTAAATTTTTTTTGGCAGGAATCGTATTTTCATTGTGTATTACGTTAAATGCACAAGTAGGAAAAGTACAGGAAAGTGGTACCGAGATATCTGATCGATTTGCAGACGAGGTCCACATGGCAAAAGACCCTAAGCTAGGTTATATACCTTACGGTAGACTTGTAGCAGCTACTCAAAAAAGAAAGCAAAACAGTAAGAAATTACAAGCCTCAGCGGTAAATACGGCTCTATCAGCTTCCTGGCTTGAACGAGGACCCAATGCAGATGTCGTAGGTCCAAGTAATGGAAATTCCAGGCCGGGTAATGGAGTGGCCGCGGGAAGGGCCAGGGCTGTCTGGGTAGATCTTGCAGATGCAACTCAGAAAAAAGTATGGCTTGGAGGAATAGATGGTGGTCTATGGA
>CALMKY010000311.1 GCA_937867195.1 uncultured Saprospiraceae bacterium
GATCATCGCCTTATTGACCGTGAGCAGTCAGGCCATCAAAGCTGCTTTTGCTAATCCGATTAAAAGTCTCAGGACAGAATAGGGTAATGTAAAGATTTAAGGACACTCTTCAGATTGAATTAATTCATACTCTTATGATAAGAAATTACCTGTTGATCGCCTGGAGAAACATTCTTAAACGCAAAGGCTTTAGCTTTATCAATATTTTTGGCCTGGCTCTGGGTATATCCATTTGTATGTTGATCTTATTGTATCTCAGGCATGAGACCACTTATGATCGCTTCGTTCCGGAATCCGGTCAGGTATATAGAATGGTGCTGGATCGCATTTACCCTGGAAGATCAACATCCTATGCAATCATTCCGAGTTCTTATGCCGCTGCGGTTAAAGCTGAATGCGGTGAAGTAATGGAAGTAACGCGATTTTTTGATTTTTTAGGCGGAGGTACTATCCAGTTAAAATATGGTGATCAGCGATTTGAAGAAAAAAGAATGTTGAATGTAGACTCTACTTTTTTTAAAGTTTTTATACATCCATTTGTAGCCGGAGATATTCAAACAGCACTTGATGAACCGAATAGCGCGGTGATGACAGAGACTACCGCCAAAAGATATTTTGGAGGAGCGACCAATGCGATAGGAAAAATGATTCAGCCTGAAGGCGTTAACAACCCTCCAATTAAAATTACAGGAGTATGCCAAGATTGGCCCGATCATTCCCATTTTACTTTTGATATTTTATTATCAACGGTTCAAAATCCAGCTTTAAAACAAGAAAATTATACAGGGTTTCAAGCCTTTACCTATTTGAAATTAAAACCACATGCAGTTCCTGGAAAAGTAGAAGCCAAATTTCCGGAAATCATCAAGAAATATGCAGCCGGCAATATCGCAAAGACATTTGCTATGCCCTATGACGCCTTTTTCAAAGCAGGAAATGGTTATCGTTATTATTTGCAACCTTTAAGCATGATCCACCTGATTTCACATCTGGATGCTGAATTCAGTCCAAATGGAAGTATGCAGTCGGTATACATCTTTTCTGTCATTGCATTCATCATTCTTTTGTTAGCCATTATCAATTTTGTCAATCTGGCTACCGCCCGGTCAAATGAAAGAGCAAAAGAAGTTGGCATCAGAAAGACATTTGGTTCAGAGAAAAAATCACTTTTTATTCAATTCATGAGTGAATCGATGCTGATCAGTTTATTAAGTTTTTTGATGGCCATAGGCTTGTGTTATGTTTTTGTCCCATATTTTAAAAAGTTTTCCGGAGCTCAATTATCTTTTAGCAGTTTGTTTAACGGCTCTAATTTTTTATTATTTATTGTATTGGTATTAATATCCGGTTTGCTGGCAGGAACCTATCCATCCCTTGTCCTTTCTTCGTTTGAGCCCATCAAAGTATTAAAAGGAAAGTTTGTCAATACGGGATTTGGTACCCGGATGAGAAGTGCATTGGTTGTTTTTCAATTCTCCATTTCAATTATTTTAATTGTATGTACAATAATTGTCAATCATCAAATGATGTATATGACGGGAAACAATCTCGGATATAATAAAGACCAGGTCATCATACTGAACAGGACAGATCTATTAAAGGATCATACAAAAGCTTTTAATGAATCACTTGTATCATCAGCCTTGGTAAAAAAAGTATCAGGCTCTTCGGCATTTCCGACCAATGGTAATTTTTTTGGAACGAGTTGGAGAAAACCAGGAGATGATCATCCAATGACTGGTAAAGGAATTATTACAGACGACCAATATGCTTCCACGTTTGAATTGCAACAATCATCAGGAAGGTACTTTTCAAAGGAATTTTCTACTGATTCCCTGGCTCTTGTTTTGAATGAAGCAGCTGTCCGAGAACTCAACTTACAGGATCCACTGGGTGCCAGCCTGACATCAGAAGATGCTTTCTTAAACGGACCCAAAGGCCAACCCTATACCTATCATGTGGTAGGGGTTGTAAAAGATTTTAATTACGAGTCTTTGCATTCTAAGATCACACCACTCATATTTATCAATGCGACCCTGTTTAAAGGTCAGGTCCCTTTTGAAGCTATTAAATTGCAAAAAGGGAGTATCAATGATGGAATTCAATTTGTTCAAAAAGTATGGGGCCAATATGTTCCGGATCGCCCATTTACTTTTGATTTCCTGGATAAGAATATTGCTTTGCAATACGATGTAGAAATAAAACTCCAAAGGATTTTTAATTTCTTCTCCTTCGCCGCTATTTTAATAGCCTGTTTGGGACTTTTAGGGTTGGCTTCATACGCATGTCAGCAGAGAATGAAAGAAATCAGCATTCGAAAAGTCTTGGGCGCCTCCTCTTCCGGAATCATGACGTTATTGTCTATTAAATTTATCAAGTCAATTATCATAGCCATTCTGATAGCCTTTCCGGCAGCCTGGGTGATCATGCACTATTGGCTTCAGAGCTTTTCTTACAGAGTATTGATTTCGCCACTTAGCTTTATAATTGCAGCCGGCCTGTCTCTGGGGCTTGCCGTCGTAACTTTAAGTTTTCAGACGATACGTGCAGCCTGGACCAATCCAATAAAAAGTCTTCGGGCTGAATAATATTAGCTCTTTCAGATATCATTGTATGATTAAAATTCTGGTCTTAGTTTGAAATCTTTCGTTTAGGCTCAGAAGAATTACATAAAAGCCTTATCAAAATGTATTTGACAAGGCCACAATTGGTAAAATATGTTGTGATTCCTATTTATTTGCCCCCTTTCAGCTTATCCTGTAATTTCTTGAGTCTATTCCATTCACCTTTTGCCAATAAATCTGATTGACGCGCCCATGTCTTTGGATTCGCCAAAGAAAATCGGGCTCCAGCTTTATCTAATATTGACTGCATCGTTTTGGTCTCTGTATTGGCCAGTTTGCGCCATGTTTTAATTCCTGCTTTATGGAAAAGCTTTTCAATTTTCGGCCCGATACCTTCTATAATTTTTAAATCATCCATTCTAAATTTAATACCCAAAGTGGATGCACCTTTGGTCAAGTCAATTTTGACAGCAGGTTTGTTTTGGGATAGATTGGCCTTTTTAGCAATTTTATTACCGGACCTGGCAGTTGTTTTTTTCTTTCTGTTATTTAAGGCGTCTTGTAATTTTTTCAATTCGTCCATTTTACCATCGGCAGCAAGCTGGGCTTGTTGTGGCCAAGTGGTTGGGTCTAAATGTTGTACTCTTGCTTCTGCAGTATCCAAAATAGTTTTTATGGTTTCTACACTCGTAGATGCCAATTTTGCAAAAGTAGTAATACCTGCTTCTACCAATACTTCGGCAGCTTTTGGTCCTATACCTTCAATAATTACTAAATCGTCTCCTGCTTTTTTTGGAGCTTTAGCTTTTGGA
>CALMKY010000312.1 GCA_937867195.1 uncultured Saprospiraceae bacterium
CGCGGGCAACCAACCAGTTTTTGGCTGAATTGGCGCGACGCTGTGACAGTCTTTTATTGTAATCATCGTTACCCCGTGAATCTGTATGAGATGAAAGCTCGATCACCATCGTGGGATATTCTTTCATCAAATCGAGGAGTACGCTCAAATCTTGCTCGGCATCTTTCAAAATAGCAGCATCATCGTATTCATAATAAATATTATTCAAACGGATTGGCTCATTGATCGATATGATTTCCGATTCTGGTTTGGTATTGATGTTAGAGGGGTTATTTCCATTATTATTGCTTCTCTTAGTTTTGAGGATTATATCTTTCTGTACGGTAGTAGACTCGAGAATACCAACTGTGTTTAATTCAAAAGTGTCTGCGGAGTAATTATCTTTCGTAACAATGACCTGGTAGGCTTTATCGACATCGAGATTAAAAGCAAAGTCATTACTTTGATCATTTGATTTTCTTTCTTTCTCAAATTTAGATTGTTCTACAAACTCGTTTATGATGACTTTGGCTCCTTTTAGCGGTCTTTTGGGAGTCTCGAAAACATGTACGGCTAAATCCACTATGATTGGTTTTAAAGAGAAAAAGAAAATATCATCGCAACATGTTTTGCTCTTTAAGCTTCGGGTACCGGGCCTATTGGAGACTAAAAATCCGGTCGTATTGTCTGCATTCATACTGAAATACATATCATCATACGAAGTATTGTATTGTCTGCCCATATTCACAGCCTCACCGAAATTGGTGCCTGACCAGTCCGATGAATAAATATCAAATCCACCCATACCCGGTCGTCCGTTGGAAGAAAAATAAAATTTAGTCTTTGTATAAAATGGACTGATTTCATCACCGGGAGTATTGTATTGGACGATATTGGTCAGGTCACCCAAGGTCTCTCCATCAAAATTTCCATAATATAAATCGTATCCGCCTTTACCTCCATTCATATTAGAGGATACGAACAGCACATCTTTATCAAACATCTTTCCGAATGCTGGATACCGGATTTGAAATGTGCTATCGGCATTATTACTATTTGGCAGTTTGACTTCGCGCGCTGGAGTCCAAGCGTTGTTTTCCTTTTTAGATACAAACATGCGTGTTTCAGCCACTTCATTGTTTATAAGCAAAGACCTCGTAAATACCATGGTATTGCCATCAGGAGATAGGGTGACATGCGATTCATTATTATTGGGTCTGTTGATTGCATCCGGTAATGCCACGGGTTTGGCCCATTTACCATCTTTGCCTCTCACGCTGGTGTAGATTTTGGCATGATACTGATTGTCTTTTCCATCCAACACAATAGGGGTCTTGCGTTGGAAAGATATTAAATACAATGTACTGTCGTGCAACACGGCATTGGATTCAGTAAATGGTGTATTGATTAATGTACCTGCATTGACGACCGATATGTCTTTATTTAATGGCAGGTTGGGAATGGCTTTGATACCATCCAACTCATTTTGAGCAAGCGTAATCAAGTTTTGATCTTTACCTTCAGCAATGTATTGGGTGAATGCATCCGTAGCTTCTTTTGTCTTACCATTCATTTTCAACGCCTGACCCAGATAATAATAGGCTTCAGCCGGGGGTTTGCTACCTTTCACAGTTGTTGCCAGTATTCTGGATAGCTGTGTTTCCGTTTTTACATAATCCCGTAACGTAAGGTTGAGCAAAGCTATTTTGTAGGCAAACTCAGGATCTTTTTGTTGCTTATATGCTTCTTCGTATTGATCGAGAGCTTGATAATAATTTCCTTCGGCAATCGCCTTTTCAGCGGCTTCGACACGATCTTTGACACGATAACCCCGGATCGGCTGAGCATTTGAAAAAGTATAAATCGTCAATAAGGATATAATAATCAATATTCTATACATACTATCTTGATATCAATTAAGGCTATAAAGATAAAAGAAATCTAATTACAGCAGATTACTATTTGAGTGGCTAACCGATTATTTAAAACGAATCCTCCTTGCTGTAAAGTTGTGCATAGACTTGAAGAATATTAATCCTCCGCAGATTTCAAAGAATCGCTCATACATAAGGATAATACTTTCAACATCGTGCACTGAATTTTCCCCAAATTTATATTTTATAAACAGGATACCCTTCGATCTATTTTCAATTAAAAGGAATTGTTTACATCTTTGCCATATTTATTAATCCATTCGATATGTCCATCAAAATACCAGCTGTTGAGTTTAATGCGCTTCTCCAGAAATTCGGGAAGAATGGAGAAAAGTCCGGCTGGACCTATGCCATCATTCCAAAGGTCAAAGCAAAAGCAATTGCCGGTATCAACACGATATTCCGGGTTAAAGGCAAAATAGATGAAATGACCATCCACCAGGTAGCGGTTCTGCCGGACGGACAAGGCAATTTTATCATTCCAGTCAATGGTGCGATGAGAAAACAACTCAAGAAAAAAGATGGCGATAAAATTAAACTTGCATTGACCCTGGATAAAACTGAGATTTTACCGGACCAGGACTTTTTAGATTGCGTCACGGAAGTACCAAAAGCCTGGGAATTTTATAATTCATTGCCTGGAAGTCACAAAAATTGGTTTACCAAATGGCTGGCAACCGCTAAAACACAAGAGACCAAAGCGAATCGAATTGCCATGGCCATCAGTGCATTGAGTCGGGGATTGAAATTTAATGAGATCCTGAAAGAAGCGAAAGCGAAAAAAGGATCATGATATTTAGATTGAACCTCTATTGAATGAAGTATGATGTATAATTACAAATTGTATTGATCCTTTAGGATTATAAAGATAGATGAATTATAAGATCCGGCTTGCAGTAGAAAATGTTGTGTTTGAATATTGTATCCGATATTAATGGTAGATCTTAATATTGCTGGATTTATTCATCGGTAAATAATCTATCAATTCCTCCATATGATCAATCTTCGGTACATTGAGAGGAGCCAATTTATCATT
>CALMKY010000313.1 GCA_937867195.1 uncultured Saprospiraceae bacterium
CAGCTATTGGATACTCCAGGTACGCCGGTCTTTGCTTAGAAACACAGGGCCTGCCCGATGCTGCCAACAATCCTGAATTTCCAAGTGTAATTTTACATCCCGGACATACCTACCATTCCATCACAAAATTGGTATTACAGGAGAATTAATTCACACTCGTTCCAGCAGTACATTTGCATGATGTCATTTAAACATTTTGAGTGGAAAATCATCATCCGGATTGTAATCATGGCATTGGTCTGCATCCTCGGATCCTGGCTTTTGATGAAAGGATTTTACACCTACCTACTATTTCCGATACTGGCTCTGATCTACCTCGCTTACGAATTTTATATATTTAACCGCAAAGCCTATGATGAAATCCAGAATTATGTCGAAGCAGTCCACTACCGCGATTTTTCCCGTCATTTCAACGTAAAAGAAGCTCCCAATGAATTGAAAACTTTGCGTGAAGGCTTTAACGAAATCAACGATACGATAAAAGATATTTCGCTCGAGAAAGAAACCAATTTTCAATACTTGCAAAAAGTCTTGGAGATTATCAATACAGGAATTATATCGTATAGAGAGCCAGACGGCGAAGTGATCTGGCTCAACGAAACACTAAAACGGCTATTGCAAATCCCTTATCTGCGTACCATTCATTCATTGCAAAAAAGGAATGAGATGCTCTACGAAAAAATCATTGCCATCAAATCAGGACAGCAGGAAATTGTCAAAATAGCCGAAGGACTTAAAGAAATGAAAGTATTGCTGACATCGACGGCATTTATATTGCAAAACCAGGAATATAAACTCGTGGCCATCCAAAATATCAACGAAGCCATCGACGAAACTGAAGCGAATGCATGGCAAAAATTGCTTAGCGTCATGACCCATGAAATTATGAACAGCGTAGCGCCCATCGCGTCGCTCGCCGATACTTTAAAATCGAGGTTGGGAATAGACAAGACCGAGCAAAATGAAGATCTGGCCCTGGGCATCGAAACCATTAAGAAAAGGAGTGAAGGTTTATTGCGTTTCGCACAAACCTATCGAAACTTAAATAAAGTGACACAGCCTTTGCTTAAAGACATACCGGTCAGAGAATTGTTTGGCAATATTTATCATCTTATGAACCCTTCTCTTGAGCAAAATCATATCGATCTGGACGTCACGATCAAAGACCCCAATATGATCATTGCAATCGATGGTAATCTGGTTGAGCAAGTCATTATCAATTTACTGCTCAATGCCAAAGATGCCGTCAGCGACGTAAAAAATCCCACCATCCACCTCATGGCCCAGGAAGAAAATCATAAGATGGTGATTAAAGTATCGGATAACGGCAAAGGCATTTCCCCTGAGATTCTGGATAAAATATTCATTCCATTTTTTAGTACGAAATCAAAGGGAAGTGGAATAGGATTGAGTCTATCCAAGCAAATCATGTTGTTGCATAAGGGCAATATTCACATTGCATCCAAAGAACATGTCGGCACCACCGTGGAATTGGTATTTCCCAAAATAGCGGAAAGTTAATTTTGAATTTCAATAAACTTCGAGGCTTGCTTAAAATTTCCGTCCAGGGCGACACCTTTAATCTGAATCACATATTTGCCTCCAATATGGCTGGGTTTGAAATATAGCGGAAGCGACGAGTCATTCAATGAGTCTTTCCATTCAAGAGCCATCCTTAGATCAGGGACTTCGTCATTTGGTTTAAGAGTCGATTTGTTTTCAGGGCCGGCATACAAGCCATTGAATGTGTAGACCCACTTTGGAATTTGTTCCCCCACGTAGGTATTGATCGAAAAGATCCCACTATAACGCATCAGACTATCAAATTGATTGTTGATCGTACCAGACCTTAAAAATAAATCAATGGATTTTATTCGGGATATATCGAAAGACAACATGACATCTTCGTCTCCCCGAAAATAACCATCGATCATATACCAGGCAGGCCAGTGGAACAAATCGTGCCTGTCGTAATCGCGCAATCTCAATGATTTTTTATTATTGATAACGGATGTAATTCTGGAATCGATCATCACCTCATTGATAAATTCTTCAAGACTTTTTATATCCTGGAATTCAGAAATCATATATGTCTTATCTGCATGAAATTTTTTATTTCGTATCACAGGAGGAGGTACGGGTTTGTCTACCAGATCAAACATCGCCCGGATCAACCGTCTTTTGGCATGTTGAATCAATAGATAATGAATCTTGGGCGTCCTGTCTATTTTGTGCTGTAAACCGGCCAAGGCGTTAATATCAAAATAACTTGATTTTGCATTCCAAATCAATGGAATTCTTTTATTAGGATTTAAATCCAAAAGCTGAAATTGCTTGCTATTAGTAAAATCACCGACAGGAGTCTTTATGAGCCCATGGACAGCCTGAACTCTATTAAACTTTCCATTCGAAGGCAAATAAAAACTTATATATTTCTGATCGGTGGGTTTGTTTGTCAAAGGATCTATAACATCACCATCCAGGTATATATTTTTTCTGAAAGAATAGTCTGGTGAAAACACTAGTCCACTATACAAAACGGCCCGGTTACTTGTAGTATCTTCCTCCAGGTAGTGATTTACAGACAAAGAGAATTCTTTAAGGGGGGAGGAAATGGTCTGATAAAGTGTAGATGCATTGAATTGAATGGAATCCCCGGTAGGAAGGGACATGACTTGGGTAAAATTCAATTTATGCGATGCATACCAAGCCATTGCCATCTCAGGGTCAGGCCCTTCAGCTAAATCATTCAAAACAGGGATAGAATACACTGAATAAATAATTTTACTGCCGATACCCTGAACCTGATCCAACACACTATAGATAACCAGTGAATGATTTCCTTCACACAGTGAATTGGGTAAGTTGAATTGACCTCCGACCGATAATTCCTTAAATCGGTGGATCTGTTGCAGGATCATACTATCCCTTTCATTATACCATTCTACATATATCAACGTGGAATCTGGAAGTAAATCTTGTTCAGGATAGATCCGGTAATGCAATGCATCTCCGGAGTAATAAATATTCTGATTTAAATGAACAGCAAAGGGTTGTGCCCGGAGGAAGAGGGCACTGCATATAAAAATTAATATATACTGGAATCTTGCCATTACCACCAACTTGGTTTTTGAATCAATGGATCCGGCAAAAAAGAACAATCGCAGCAAGGTTGAAAATACGAAGTGGAACTGCCAAATAACCAACTGCAATAGTTATTCGCTTTATCCAATAATGGATAGATACCTGCAAAATCAGCACTTTCAAGCTTTATTCTTTTGATATCAGCCGATGAAACTAAAAAATATCCCAATACCTTATTCTTCGGATCTTTTATATTGGATACATTTCCAGCGACCGAAGATGGTATGGGGTCAAAAATAGAACCATTCAACGTCGATATGGTCTTAAGTTTATTAAAATATTCATACGCTGGCTGAGAGATCCGATGCTGATAAACTGAATAATAATGTGTTTCTACGAATTTATAATCCTGAGATAAAAATTCATACCCTACCGGAAATCTGGAAAGATGCCGGACTGCATTATTGCTATTGCTAAACAACATCAGATCGCCTTCATTGGTACCGTAACCGAAATAACAGGTATAAATTGTTTTAAATGGATTGCATTCCGGCAGTGTGCTAAACTGATACGCGCTTTGAACGTCCCATTTTAAATAAACACCTAGATCGGTTGAAGGCAAGGAGGTCGTTGTATAAACATTGAGTGCTTTATAATTATTTGCTAATCCATCTATACTTACGACCGTCCTGGGTCGTATATCCCATTGCAATGAATCGATGGCTATGACAGGCAACATCACCTCCGGTGCCGATTTGAATTCCAACCCATCCACTGTATGTACTTCTATAGAATAGGATGAACCCATTACAGGCTTAAACTCGGTTATGTTGATTGTATAAGTCCCCGGATTCGAAGAATGCAAAACATAGGTTTTAGACTGATTTTCAATAAACAGAACTTTTGCTCCGACTACCTGCTCCGGTGCCCTCCCAAGTTGTGTGGTCCACTGCAAATTCACGCGTTGCTCATCCTGCAGGTTATTAATTCCACCATTGACTATTAGATGTCTTTCTGCAACACCCATATCGGCCGGGATCTGCTCGATACAAGCATTGAAGATCTGGCTGAAAAGGAACGCAATGAAAATTATGATAGAACTTCGATACCTCAGCATGCGCATAGAGCTAAAATTGAAAATTATAGGTGATCGAAGGCAAAGCAGTTCCCAGGACGGCAAGTTTATATGCTACTATGGGTTCGTTCAGATCCCGTCTGTAAAATACGCTGAAGGCATTCTTTCGCGCATATACATTGTAAACCGCTAATGTAAGGCTGCCTTTGTTTTTATGGGTTCTGATCGCACCCCGGGTAAAAGTATAGGATATATCCAATCGATGATAATCCGGGATCTGAAACTGATTGCGATCTGAGTAATTTAAAAACACTCCTTTATCACCTAAATAGAAATCAGAAATGGGAGCAGTTTGAGGCCTACCGGAACTATAAACAAAATTAAATGCAAAAGCCATCGTTTTTTTGACTTGCACATTGAGCACCAGGTTCAGATTATGCGGTTTGTCAAAATTAGAATTGTACCACCTTCCATTATTGATGGTTTCGTCTGGGAATGCATTGAGAGATTGTCTCAGACTCCGACTGTAGGTGTAGGATAAATATCCATTTGGATTGTTTTTAGCCCTTTTAATATATATTTCCGCGCCATAGGATTTACCTCTGATATTCATTAATTCGGTTTCAATATGGTCATTGCGCAACAGATTTGCAAAATCTTTATAATCAACCAGGTTTTGGTACTTACGATAAAAAAATTCAGCGGATGTTTCCCATTCGTCTTGATGATGATTCTTATAATATCCAAAGGAATAATTGTCGGCAGATTGGGGTTTCAAAAATGAATTACTCATTTGCCATAGATCCAGCGGTGTCGAGGTCGCTGTATTCGAGATCAGATGTATGTATTGAGCCATCCTGTTATAACTCCACTTAAGCGACGCTTCCGGATTCAGCACCCAGGACCATGAGATCCGTGGCTCGGGATTGAAATAGGATTGAATCGTCTCCCCCTTCTTATAAAAACGCCCGCCTGTTTTATGATCTATGGTTCTTGGCTTTCCTTCGGAGTATTGATTCACTGATGACGGACCAAAACTTCTATATAAACTATTTCGAATACCGATTGATAAATTAAATTGATCACTGATTTTTATTTCATCGTTGACATACAAGGATATTTCCTCACCATTCGTGTGCTGTACCGAAGAATGAATTTGATCTGATCCTGTATTGGCGCTGAATTTTTCCAACTTAGGAAGATATCGTGTGGCATCTAGACCAAAATTGATTTGATGATGGTTACCGGAAGTTAATAAAAAATTTGCCTTGGATTTAATATACCGCATGCCGTTTTCAAGCAGATTGGAAACGACGGCTGTCTGGTCCGTAAAATCATTGCTGGTAATCCCATAGGTAGCTTGCAGATTAAAAAACAAATTCTGATTTAATTGCGATTGATATTGCAAAGTGCCGGTCGTGGTTTTCCAACCATAGCCAAATGAATGTGAATACCTGAACCGATCGCTGCTGGTATATCCTGTGAATGATACAGAAGACCGATCCGTTATCTTATGATTGATTTTGAAATTAAAATCATAAAAATCTGCTTTGCTATTTTTGAGGTTTGGATCTTTTACTAATTTCAAAATCCAATCCGAATAGGTAAAGCGTCCCCCTAGGAAAAAAGAAGTTTTGTCTGACTGAATGGGGCCTTCCAAAAAGAACTTTGAAGAAGTGGGCCCAACTCCTCCGTTAAAGCTAAATTTTTTATTATCCGGTTCTTTCAATCGAATATCCAAAACAGAGGATGCCCTGCCACCATACTGGGCCGGCACATGACCTTTGTATAGCGTTACTTGTCTTACAGCATCGGCATTAAAGGCACTGAATAAACCCAATACATGGGAAGGATTCAGAAAAAAAGCACCATCTTGCTGTACCAGGTTCTGATCAATATTGCCACCCCTCACATTAAACCCTGTGCTTACTTCTCCTGTACTACTTACACCAGGCAATGTCAACAGTGCTTTCAGTACATCCGCTTCACCCAACAAAGAAGGTAAACGCTTTATCTCCTTAATTTTTAGTTCGGCAATCCCAGCCAGCGCACTTTCCATCCGGGATTTGGCACTGGCACCCACGACGATTTCCGGTAGTAATATTGTATTGGCATATAATTTTATTATGATGGAGCCATCGCTGTACACCTTGACAGGGCTTTGATAAAGATGATAAGCTTGTGTTTCGACTTTGAGCTGATAGGCACCAATATCGAGTGGCATCAGAAATGCGCCTTTTGAACTGGTGACTGCTATATTTTCATCCCCAAACCTGACAACAGCCCCGCCAATCAAACTGTCGTTGGTGCCATCCAATACCAGACCTTTCACAATGGCTTTACCGGAGCGGTTAATACTGTCCGGTTTACCGATGTTAATAGATTGATCTACAGAAGATTCAATCTCTGTCTTTTTCTTTAAATAATAATTAAAACGGTCTTGATTTAAGGTACCAGTGTCGCCTACAATGATGATATGTTCATCATAGACGAGATAGGTATAACCGGATTGGTCTAATAAATTATTCAATACAAAATATAGGTTACCGGTAGGACAAGGTCTTGTCAACTTTATGTCAGCTAATCTCTCCTTTGATTTGATATAGAATTTAATCGCTGAAGACTTTCCAATCTCTTGAATCACAGACAATATCGATCTGCCCCGGCAGTCTACTGAAATGAGAGCAGTATCTGTAACCTGAGAAAATAAAAAATGCTGACAAATCAAAAGATAAGTCAGCATAATTATTTTTTTGAAAAAAATCACTTAAAAGAAGACTGTTTTTTAAGAACGAATGGATATTATAAAATGTGAACAGAAGTCGATTTCTCTGTTTCTGAAGCCAAGAGGATTCTTAAAAAACAAATTTCTAAAGGTTATTTTCCTCCCTGAGGTACCATCAGACCTATATATTGGTCAAGTTTAGGAGTTATTACAATTTCGGTACGGCGATTTGCCTGACGACCGGTCGCCGATTCATTGCTATCCTTTGGAGCATATTCACTGCGTCCTCCTGCTGTCATACGGGCAGGGTCCACCATAAATTTTTTCTGTAACATACGGGTTACAGCAGTAGCCCTCAACACAGATAGATCCCAGTTGTCCTTTATTTGATCAGTGCTGATGGAAACATTATCCGTATGACCTTCTACGAGGATGTCGATTTCTTTATGATCATTGACTACTTTAGCCACTTTACCTAATACAGCTTCAGCGGCGGCATTGATGCTGTAACTTCCAGACTTAAATAATAATTTATCGGCGATGGATACATAGACGACGCCACCTCTGACCTCTACGTGTACATCTTCATCATTGACATCTGCGAGCGATCTTTTAAGATTGGTCACTAAAGCCAGGTTGAGTGAATCTTTCATCTGGATTTTGTTATTTAATCCCTGGATGTATTTTGATTGTTGATTGATGGCATCCAGTGATTTCTGCATACTTTCTGCACCTGATTTGCTGATAATAGACAGATCTTCCAATCTGCTTAATAAATTAGTGTTGGTTTTATTGGCCATATCCAATTGAGCTTCAAGTGCTTTTAACTTAGCCTGGGCTTCGGATACTTTTTGATCCGATGCCTGCGCATCAGACTTCATCTGAGCCTGTGCATCCTGATATTTGCGCATCAGGTCAGCATAGTCATCCTGGTTTTTCTTTAATGAAGCTTTGATTTGTTTGAGTTCGTCTTCGACACTCATCTTATCTTTTGCCATCATATCGTATTTTTTCTTTCCGACACATGAACTGGCGAGGATAACAATCAATAAAAATGCGAGATACTTATTCATAATTTTTTAAACGTTTGTGCGTAAAATTAAGAAATTATGCAAAAGTACCAAAATGATTTTACTCATTTTCGATAACCCATTCCGCATTTTCGATAACCCCTTTTGGGGGACAACATGATCACAAAAAAAATGAACTTTGCATGCTAAATAAATATCCTTAGTGAACCGATTACCAGTTTTGTTAAAAATACTGTTTTCATGTGGTAGTTTGTTGCTTGTATTTTATCATGGGGTTTCTCAAAAATTCAATTTTATAAATTACGGAATTGAAGACGGATTGGTCCAGTCCCAGGTAAACAATATAGGTGAGGACCAGCAAGGAAGATTATGGATGAGCACTTTAGGCGGAATCAGCTGTTTTGACGGGACCCGATTTACCAATTATAATTACACCGATGGCCTTTTACATTCTTCTATTAACAAGGTGATGGTTGATCACAAAAATCAAGTGTGGATCATTGCAAGTGGTATCATTCAAAAATACGATCATCGTGTTTTCAGAGACTATAGCTATGATCATGATACCATCCGCTTTACTGCTCGTGATGTCGTAGAAACCAAAGATCACCAGCTCTATTTTATCAGCCAACGGAGATCACTTCTGCATTACGATGCAAATGCGGATCGTATAGAAAACGCCGATCCACCACCCGGCTTAATTACCGGAATGGTATCGGATTCAAATAATCTTTTCGCATTTTGTAAAGATGCCGGCTTGTACAAATACAATCAAAATACCAAATGGA
>CALMKY010000314.1 GCA_937867195.1 uncultured Saprospiraceae bacterium
AGTGACGATTCGGCCAGGAACTGTGCAATTAAATTCTTTTTTACCGTACCCAGTACTTTCCTGATGCCTACTTCTTTTGCTCTGGTAATGGATTGTGCATTGGCCATATTGATAAAATTAAAACATGCAATCACCAAAATTAATATGCCGATAAATGTAAGTATCAGTAGTTTACGAGGATTGGTAATATGAGTACCTGACGTGCCGATCTGATCATTAAAATGCATTTCTGACATAGGTTGCAAAAGAATCCGTCTTGTGAGGCTTTTGTCGCTCAATTCATGTTGGCCGATGGATGCACAGGCTGCTTTCGCTGCCGTGAATTGGTCTTTTGATTTCAATAATGCAAAAAACTGGTTATTACTGCTGATCGATCCCCATTCTTCAGAATACCGGTATTCCTTTTTGTGTGCAATCAATGTTTTATACGAAATTAAGTGCACTAAAGGCAAATCTGTGTTACTGGGCAAATCATCTATCACTCCGATAATGGTAACAGCCGGAGCAAGGTTATCGATCAACAATGGTTTATTCACTGCATTTTGTATGGTACCATAGCATTTTTCTGCTACGCTTTTTGTCAATATAATTTTGTCAGGATCATCCATGGCTGCACTTTGATTTGGCGTCAACCATTTAAAATCTATCACGTTAAAAAAATCAGATGAGACATACAGTCCAAGTTTCCCCTGTTCAATATTGAACTTTTTCAAAGGATAGCCACCCGTAGGATTGGGTACTGAAATTATTGGAAATGATTCGGCTACCATGGCCGAGAATACAAACTGTGGAACCGCCTTTTTTAAAATTTCCATCGCTGGAATGGGCAGTCCTCTGCCAAATGACTCCTCACCTGAACTATATTTATTTTGGATTAAGGCTCTGACCACTCGATCATAATTTTTAAAATCTTGATTAAATGATCTTTCATAAGTAACTATACGATAGATCAAAATACTCGCTGCGATACCAATCGAAAGACCCAAAATATTAATGGTGGAATAGAATTTGTTTTTTACTAGGTTTCGCAATGAAATCTTGATATTATTTATGAGCATATGATTCACAATTTTTTAATACCTGTTTAGAATCGACGATTGTGCCAAATTGCAAACAATTGATTACAAATCATTTATTCCTCGCAGGGATTTACTGAGTGTGCGAAAACGGACAGTCTGCGTACACGGATTGCACGACGTTTAGTATTTCATATTATTCGCAATACAATGATTACAAAACAAGAACATATTAATTTATGAAAAAAAACAGGATATGATTCCTGGAGTACCGCAGGTTATCTTGTGAGATGAAATATAAATGCAGACGCTCTATTTTTCTACTGCAGGGCAATTGAAAAATATCTAAAAGCAAATTGGCTTCTGGATCATTTTGACCCATTGGACTCCAAGGATTCAAGAGCTTCAAAGTTTACAACCTCAGACCGGGGTAATTCCTGGGTCGGATCAAATAGACTTTCTGGACACTGTCAAAAGATGGAACCTTGAAGGCAGTTATCGATTATAATTTTAAATTATACAAGGAAGTGATTCATGATCTCACAAAAAACCAATTCATAACACTCAAAGAATTAAAAAAATGCTTGCTCGAAAAGCTTTAAACGATTTGTTTAATTCAATCTCCAATAGGATAATAGCTTCATATCTGAAGCCTCATAAATTATTATGATTTGGTTCATATGCTAAAGCATCAGATCATCGGGAAAATCATGTGGATATTGGCCCTTT
>CALMKY010000315.1 GCA_937867195.1 uncultured Saprospiraceae bacterium
TTTATCTAATATGGTTTCAAAAGGCGAATGCCCCCAGGATGCCCTCCAATCTTTGATATCCGGTTTGATCAAGCTATCGAGATACGACCTGGACTGATCTATGCGGTGTTTGGTATCCCGGATCGAGCAAGAATAAGAGCCATGTCCAGGGATCATGAATTCTGGTTGATGGTCTTGCAAAATTTTATCAGCAAGATCGAGCGTTTTGAAATATTCATCTATTGAATCTTCTATAAACGGAAACTCGATGTCCGAAAGATAATCGCCTGCGACCCACAAACTGAGTTCGGGTATCACCGTAAAAATCCCATCACCTGTATGGCCCCCTGCTTTCAGGATGATTGCCTCGAGACTCCCAAGTTGAACAGATTCCTGGATGCAATCTTTCAATACTATCTTCTCGATGGATGGATAAGCGTATTCGTAGGGTCTTTCAAAATAAAACTCATGATCCGCTCTTCTTAATTTATCGATCGAATGCTGTTTGTCGTTTCTTTCCGTCATGGCCTCGCTGGCAAGATGAACAAAGCCTTCGAGATAGGGATAAGCTACGATATGATCATAATCTCCATGCGTATAAATATGGAATTTCTCTATGGAGTGAACATCTCTTACCTGATCCAGGATGCCATAAATCTCAGGTGTCGTAAAGGCAATATCCCAGGCAATCGAAGTACCCAGGTGCTGCACGAGACATGAATTTAGTTGCCAAAAAGGACTTTGATAGACTTGAATATATTCAGACAATCGATTCATAATTAGATCGCATACATCCGTTAAAAGTAATCATTAAAACCGCCTTTTTAATGATTCATACCAGGGTAATATCATAAATATTAAAAAAAAATTTAATAAGGATTTTAACATATTTAAATCATATTAAAATAAAGTGATATATGTAAACTATGGAATTATAGATTGTAATGATTTTTACATTTAACACATTCGTATCATATTGCTATTTTATTGAATGTCAGCAGTTTAATCTTTGATTTTGGTATGGTTTTGGAAATGACTGTTATTAATAACTAGATTTTATAAAAAATTTATGCTTAATAATCAAACACTTTCTAGAATGAAAAGGACAATTATTCTTCTGAGTCTTATGCGATGTTGGCTTCCGGTAATGCTGGCATTGTTTTACTCATTGACCGTCAGTGCACAGGCTACTACCTGTAACCTGGTGTGTAATGATCATGTCAATGCATCCATGCCGGCTGATAAATGTACTCGCACTTTTATCTATCAGGATTTCCTCCAGAATCCAGACAACTCATGTGTTTACAAAGTGTCTCTGGTATATCCTTATGGAACCAATGCGAATCCAGATGGTATCAGTGTAGATAGAAGTCATATCGGTTACACCTTTATATATAGAGTGACCGATTCTGTTACACGCAACAGTTGCTGGGGCTACGTAACGGTAGAGGATAAAGCAGGTCCTCAGCCTTTGTGTAAAAACGCAAAGGTGTCTTGCTTTCAGGTAGCCAGATTGACCGAGATTGTAGGACAGGTACAGGATAATTGTGGTCAGTTAGGTGCTGCAGCGATCGAAAAAATGACCTGGACTGAATTCGGTTGCAATGATGTGAGAGGACTTGGTCAGGTAGTCCGCAGTATCCGTACCTGGGATGAATGGGGCAATACCTCGACCTGTACCGATACCTTGACCATAGGTCGCGATTCATTGAATAAAGTAAAAGCGCCGGATCTGATCCAATTGGGATGCCGCATCACATGCAAAAATCCATTGGAAACTGTATTATTATCAAGCGTTGAGGGCAATGCCTATTATCCTAGTCCAAAATATTTATTGAATCTACAAACCCGGGATAGTGTCACAGGGGGTAATAAATGTGTAAAAGCTAACCTTAAAGTGGTCCCTTTTATAGCAGATTCCGTATTGGTAATGGGTAAGACCAGTACCGGTAAAGACACGTGCTTTAGAGTGGATTCCGTCGTGGCTATGTATCCTGCTCCGGGAGGTTTCTGCAAAACAGCTTTGACATGGAAAGATCAGGTGATACCTATTTGCGGTACCGGATTTAAAATCCGCCGTGAATGGATCATCGCAGATTGGTGTACTGGTAAAGACACCACGTTTGTCCAATATATAAAAGTTGAAGATAAAGAAAAACCTATTTTAAAATCATCCAGTGTTTTAGCGTACAGTAAATATACCAATCCACACGATTGCTATGCAAACTTTACACTTACCAGATTAGACATCGATGATTGCGATGCTAATACTAAACAATCTTATATCGTACAATATGGTACAGGAGCGCATTCAGGTGCTACACAAATACTGAGTGGAGATCTGCCTGCATCGGTCAGCCTACCGGCCATCGTATCCACCTCAGCAGGATCTGTAACCCATCGGGTAGCGGTGTCCATTACAGATGGATGTTATAACAGAACCGATACAGCTATTTATGTGACTGTTACCGATAACGTTCCACCCAATCCGGTGTGTGATGAATTTACCCAAACGACAGTGGATCCTACGACTTGTTGGGCGAGAGTCTATGCAATAGACCTGGATAATGGAAGTAGAGATAATTGTTGTACCGTATTGCATTTTGCGGTGGCTCATATGGATACCATCACCTATTATACTAAAAAATGGCAGGATTACTGGTCCTCTAATTGCAATAAAAATTATTGGAACAACAAAGAAAAATATGATCTTTTCTTAAATGACTGGATTAACTGTTTTCTATTTAAAGATTATATAGACCTTTCTGAATGCGGTACCAACCAGGTCGTGCTCAGGGTATACGAGGCCTGCGGCGTTCCACGATACGATGCACATGTATTTCCATGTTCAGAAC
>CALMKY010000316.1 GCA_937867195.1 uncultured Saprospiraceae bacterium
GATTTATCTGGACACGATCAAAGGGTTTAGGGCGGCTCATATATTTGATGCGGCATTGAGTTTAAACACGACAATTTACGGTTCCATTAAATTTAAAAAAGGATTTATAAGGGGCTTTCGACATACCATCAAACCATCGATTTCATTAAATTATAACCCTTCCACAGATGATTACTATAAAAGTTATACTTCCAGTTATTATGGTAAGCAATATTATTCCATTTTCGAAGGTCAGACCTATAACGACATTCCTCAACCCGGGAAACACCTCGGGATTGGATATTCGATCAATCATATTTTTGAAGGAAAGTATTTTAATAAAAAGGATAGTACTGAAAAAAAGTTTAAGCTCTTTGATAATCTGTATATGACAGGATTTTACAATTTTGCGGCCGATAGTTTCAAGATGGCACCTCTGGCGATGTCTGGTTCGACAAGATTTTTTGGTGGATTGACGACCATTTCGGCAAATCTGAGTTTTGATTTTTACCAGAAAGATAAAGATGGTAAATCGATCAATAAATTATTATTAAGTGAAGGCAAGCTCATGCACCTCAACACGTATAATTTTAACGTAGGCTCTAATTTCAGTTTCCAGGATCTTAAAAAATTATTCTCCAAAGACAAGGATAAAAATAACAATCAGACTACATCAAATAACCCAAGGGATGCGGAGCAAGGCACGACCAAGAAAAAACGGGAGAATCCGGAAACTTTCTGGCAAATGTTCCAGGGATTTTATTTTAATCATAATCTTTCCCTGGGATTGGAAAGAAAATCTTTTATTGAAAATGAACGGGTGGTGTATAAAGAACAATTTGGTGTGCTGGCCAATTCGATCAGTACCCAGGGAAGCATCAAGCTTACCAAAAACTGGGATATACGATTGGGTAATATCGGTTATGATTTCAAGAATCATGCATTGACATATCCCGATTTTGGAGTATCGAGGGTATTGCATTGTTGGAAAATGACCTTTGACTATCAGCCGTTGAGAGGTACCTATTCATTTAATATTTTTGCTAACGCAAGTACATTTAATTTTCTCAAACTGCCTTACAGGAAAAATTATTATGATCCGAGAAATGATTTGTAATGGCAACAGTTCGACTCGCTTGTCTGATGGTAATACATCTGTTTTTTAAACCTTATTATGATAATGAAGAGAATTACGGAATCCCCATCTAAGTATCGACATTTGGAGAAAATGACCATTGCGGAATTGACGCGGCAGATGATGAATCAAATCCGGGACCGCTTTCCGGAGGCGTGTATGGCGGCGC
>CALMKY010000317.1 GCA_937867195.1 uncultured Saprospiraceae bacterium
TGGGAAGTCCGAATGCCGCTTCTAAAAATATTTCATTGACTGAATTGCCATCAGGACATTATACCGGCATAAGTTTTACCTTGGGTGTAATTCCAGCATTGAACAAAAAGAATCCGGCAGATTTCCCCAGTTCGAATCCGTTGTCTTTGACAAGTTATTACTGGGATGATTGGGAGTCCTATCTTTTTACAGTGATACAAGGATCTACCGATGTTCAAGGTAAAGGTCAGTTTAATTCATACTTCGCTATTTTGACAGGGGCCAATGATGCAGCGAAGAAATTGGAGTTTAAAAAAGATATCACAATTAAAGAAGGTACACCTTTTCATCTCGATCTGGATGTAGATGTTTTAGGTTTTTTTAAGGAAGGCAATACCTATTACGATTTAGTAAATGACCCTTTGTCGCATAATCCAGGCGACATACCCGCCTTGGCTCGATTTGCTGGTCAAATGGCTAAAGCATTTACGATGAAGTGAATTTGACGGATGACGATCATTCAAGACCTGTTAATTTTCCTATACATTTGAATACCAATAATGCTTTTATCTGCATTATATATTCTGAATGAATTTTTTAAAAATTACCGGCATTATACTATCTCTCGGACTTTTTTCATGTACCAAGAAGGATGTTCCAACAGGTAATTTGGTTATAAAATTCAATGCACATTATGGAAATCTGCCATTTGCAGCCCTGAATGAATATCCATACGGAATAAAACAGAGCATTAAATTTTCGAAACTTGATTTTTTTATCACACATTGCACCCTCAAAGGAACGAATGCCATGAGTCTGGACCAAAATGCGCTTATCGATCTTACGGGTACAGATATCACCAGGACTTTTAGTTTTACCGGCGTCCGGGCTGGGGAATATACCGGTCTTGAGTTTATCCTGGGTGTTAATGCAGACTTAAATAAAAAAACACCCAGTCAATATAAATCAACAGATGCCTTATCCTCTACGAGCCATTATTGGGATACATGGAATTCTTATATTTTTTCTAAGATAGAAGGTGTCCTGGATACGAATGGAATGAATACCTACGATCTGGGTATTGCCATTCATACCGGGACGGATGATTGCGCCCGCACGGTTTCCATTCGTAAGTCATTTACCATCTCAACGTCTACAACACCCACGATGACGCTGGACATCGATGTAGAGAAAATTTTCAAACAGAATGGAGTCTATTTTGATCTTATAAACAGTCCTCTAAATCACAACCCTATTAATATTGATGTCCTTAAAAATTTTTCAACGGCAGAAGCCAATGCAATAATTTTGCTTAATTAGGAATAGCAATTTCGATGAAAGTCATTTTTCAAATTTGCTTTACGGTTTACATCATCCTTTCGAGTTTAATGTGTGATTATGACCCGGGTGTGACCGATGCGGGATCCTTAATCAATATTCCATACAAGCCCACCACGGTAGTACCGCCCACCACCGTGTCCACTTACCCGGCATTGGAAATTCCGGTTGATAACCCATTGACCAAAGAAGGCATTGCTTTGGGTCGGAAATTATTTTATGATCCTATTCTTTCGAAAGACAGTATGCAGTCTTGTTCCAGCTGTCATAAGCCGGAATTGAGTTTTACGGATAATATGCCTACAAGCAAAGGGGTCGATGGATTCAACGGAAGACG
>CALMKY010000318.1 GCA_937867195.1 uncultured Saprospiraceae bacterium
AGCGTGATTGTTTTGTGAGTCGTCGTCCACGCACTGCGCGCGACGCACAACAACAGAACTCTCGCAAAAAAAACCTCGTTTCATTGCTTGCTCGACGGTCAATTGCATATAGAACACGACATCGGGAGCCGGCAGCCCGCGATCTGGACTTTTACACCATTCAATATCTAAATTCTAAAATGAGAAAACTTGATCTTATTTCTCGAAGAAGAAGCCAGAGATAAAAATAAAAATAACAAGTATTGGTTAATGAAAAATTGAGAAAAATTCTTTTAGATATAATAAAAAATCAATAAATTTTCTTGAGTTGTATTTCATACTGTGGGCAGCTAACTGATTTTATTGCTTGTAATCATCATGGTCAGGATACCACCTAAAATCGTAGGGATTGAAAAGACCAGGAAACTTTGAACCATCGACAGGCCCATGCCGATCAAAATTCCTCCAATCAACGGCCCTACGATGCCTCCCAATCTTCCGATACCAATGCTCCACCCTACCCCGGTGCTTCTGAATTCGGTAGGATACATTCGTGCTGCAATAGTATACATCCCCACAAATCCACCTTGAATGCCAAAACCAAGCATAGAATAAATAAATAATACAAAATTTGAACCCAGATAAAGTCTAAATGTAATCATTAATACGCCTGTAAAGAGCAGCAGTACGCCGATGGTCCTTTTTAAACTATATCGGCTGCTAAAATAACCTTGCACCCATATGCCAATAATAGCACCTACATTAAACAATGTACCTGCATAAATAGCCGCTTTCGTGGATACACCGGTGTTGGCTGCAAGCTTGGGGATCCAGTTGGTCAAAAAGTATAGAGTTGCAAATGCAAGAAATAATGAAATCCAAAGCTGAATCGAATGTTTCCGGTAATCTCCCTCTATAAGTTTTGAAATCGGCATGGTGGATTGACTATTTTCAACTTTAGGTAATGACTCAATAGTCGGCATATTTAATTTGATCAATATTTCGTTTATGTTTTTCAATGCACCTGGCGGTTGAGATTTGAGATAATAATCTATGGATTCATTCATTAAAAAATAAATTAAAGGGATAGAGATGCACGTAGTAATGCCTGCAATCTTAAACATGGTCTGCCAACCGGAACTGGGGACGATTTGAGCAGACACCAATCCTGACAATACAGCCCCTACAGGATAACCCGAGACTACTAAAGCCACCCACCAGTCTTTAGTCTTTTGTGGAGTGTACTCAGCTGCAACCACTGCGGTACTGGCCAGCATGGATCCTATGCCCGCCCCTGAAACAAAACGCATGAAGATCAATTCACTCAAATTATGTGCATAGGAAGTGATGAATATACCCATAGACATGATCATTCCGCTTATCAACATGATTTTTTTACGGCCATAGGTATCCGCTAACGGGGTAAGAAACAATGCCCCGATCGTCATCCCTACCAATCCGGCACTAAACACTCCGCCGAGGGCTTCGGGGCCAACCGTCCACATCTTCGCAATCGTGGGTGCCGTATACGAAATGATTAATACATCCATTCCATCAAACATATTCATCAAAAAACATATTGCTATCGTTACCAATTGCAGCAGGGTCATTGGACGATGATCCAGGTATGTTTTATAATCCATCATTTTATTTTAATTTTTTATTTACCAATACTTATTTTACTTCCCAGACCTGTATTACCACCTGATCCGGGTTGCGGATTCCTTTACAAATAAAAATGGCATTATTGATCCATCCATATCTCCCTTTGGGTGCTTCCAGTTTCATAACAGATCTAAAATAATATTCAGATGGAGCTACTATTTCTCCTTTTGCAATACGCGCGGCTACTTCGGGTGTTGCCACGCGCAATCCTTGGTTATGAATGTAAATAATCACACCATCCTCCGTTTTCAACTGATAATGTGCATCCAATTCAGCCACTGCATCGTTTCTCAGGACTTGCCAGTCTGCACCTCCCTCCAGGATGGCACCCTTAATTCTACCATCTACAGTGCCACCCGTGATGGGGATGATTCTTCTGACACCATGTGGGGTCTCCCCTACAACCAAAGGTGGTTTGAGATTTACTTTTAATTCACATAAAAATTCAAGAGGTGGAGCAGGCACCTGAGAGATAGATCTATCCATAAAATGAAAAAATAAAAGCAATAAAAGAACAGTTGATTTCATGCTTTAAGATTTAGCGTTTAAACTTTGTATATCGAATCCGGCTACTTTTCTATAATTATCCATGACCGCAGATAATTCATCGTGAGGTATCTGATCCGGTGTAAAACCTTTTGGGAATCTTTCTTCCATAAGGTCCATGATCTGGTCAGGTCCTTTCGCACGATTTTGTAATACCACTTTAGTCGTAGCAGGAAGTCTTTCCTGCTGATATCGTTCAAGAGCTTTTACAGGTTCGTAGTTCATTAATTTATCCGCCAGCGCATCGGCGTCCAAAATCGCTTGCGATGCTCCATTGGATCCAATAGGATACATAGGATGAGCTGCATCACCCAATAATGTAACCCTGCCAAATGTCCACTGATTCAGCGGATCCCGGTCACTCATAGGAAACTCATACACTGCATTCGATCGGGAGATCATCTCAGGAACATTTAACCAATCAAAATTCCAGTTTTTATAAAGTTGCACCAACCTGCCTTTATCACTTTCTCTATTCCAATCCCGGATGAATAACGAAGATTGACCTTCTTTAAGATTCCCTACCCAATTGATTAAATAGTTTCCTTGTGCATCAGGATTGGGATCTATAGGATATACGACCATTTTTTGTTTTAAGCTGCCAATCATCACCATCGTGGATCCATTGAGAAAATCTTTCATTCGAGTAACGCCCCGGTATAAAACGTTTTCCGAATATTTGGGCAACCCTTCTGAGGGAAATAATTGTGAGCGCACCACGGAATTAATTCCATCTGCGCCAACCAGTAATTTCCCGACGATGTCTTCCATCGTTTCATTGGATTCTTTGCTTCTACATTGTATCCGCATCTGATCATCATCCTGAATGAAAGAAGTAACGTGATGATTTGTCAATACATTTTCAGGTCCTAATCTTTCAAGGACTGTTTTATACAGTTCCATTTGTAAAACCCCTCGGTGAATAGAATATTGAGGCCATTTATATCCGGCCGATTTACCCCTTGGCTCATTCCAGAACAATTGGCCAAACCGATTATAGTAGTTTAAATCAGAGGTTGCAATGGACTTTGAAGCGATGCGATCAATGATACCGAGATGAGTCAATACCCTTACAGAATGAGGTAACAAATTAATTCCGACCCCTAATGGCTTTATTTCTTTAGCAGATTCTAATACCACGACATCCAGGCCGATTTTATGAAGGGCCAGCGCTGCTGTCAAGCCACCAATGCCTGCTCCGACGATGATCACTTTCATTTTATAGTTTTGATTCAAATTCTTTCATCACATCACATAGATATTGTACACTTTCTAGCGGCATGGCATTGTACATGGATGCCCTGAATCCACCTTTCGTTGACCAACCTTTGATTCCAATAATATTTTGTTCCGTAGCATAATCCAAAAACTGCTTTTCTATATTTTCATTAATAGCATTGAAACATGCATTCATGATGGACCTGTCCTCTTTTACTACCATGGGATTGAAGACCGAACTTTCTTCCAGTGTTTTATATAGAAGCCCGGCTTTTAATTTGTTCCTTTCGTTCATGATCTGGACACCTCCCTGGTCTTTCGTCCATTTTAATGAAAGATATGCGACATAAACCGGAAAGGTAGGTGAAGTGTGATATAAAGATCTATTGTCAATTTCAGTCTGATAATCGAAAATGTAAGGTAAGAAGTCCGGTTTCCGATTGGTTAATTTATTTTTTCTTATTAAAACACACGTAATGCCTGCAATCCCAAAATTCTTTTGAGCCGAAGCGAAAATGACATCAAATAGATCGATTGGTATTTTTCTGGATAAGAAATCCGAAGTCATATCGCACACGATCGGAACATCGACCTCAGGGAAAGAATGATACTGGGTACCGTCGATTGTTTCATTTGAAACAATGTGCAGGTATTGTACATCCTTCGGGGGATTCCAATTTTTGGGAATCCGATCGTAATGAGTTGACATCGCAGAATCCAGGACACGAATCTTACAATATTGATTGGCTGCATTCATTGCTTTGGTAGCCCAAAATCCGGTATCGACAAACGCAATTGTATCGTTCTTACTTGTTAAATTCATCGGTGCCAGGATCAATTGACTCGATGCGCCTCCCGGCAGCCAAAGGATATCAAATTTATTATTCAATGACATCAATTCGTTTACCAAAGAAGATGCTTCGTCTATAATTTTTTCAAATGCAGGTGCACGATGACTGATCTCGGCAATGGAGACTCCTTGATGATTGTATTCTTTTAAATTCTCCGAGGCTTCCTCCAACACTTCAGGAGGTAACATCGATGGCCCGGGATAAAAATTAATTTTTTTCATTTTCAATTAACAAGCAGGAAAGGCAGATCATTGATTTGAAACTCAAAATATTCTTTTACATATCGAATGGGTAGGAACACGAGGAGAAGAATGTGATTTAAAATACTGATAAAGCCTGATTCAAATCTGCTATCAAATCTTCCACGTTTTCAATGCCGGTGGAGTATCGTATCAGGCCTTCGGGAATACCCAATGCTGCTCTTTCTTCCCTTGTGCATTCTACATGGCTGGTGGTGGCGGGTGGTCCTACTATGGTCTCGACAGCTCCCAGATTAGCAGCTGCATGGGCATATTTCAACCTCGGTAAAAATTTTCCAACTGCTTCTAAACTATTTTCTTTGAGCATAAAACTGAGCATTCCTCCAAAACCTGTCATCTGTTTTTTAGCTATTTCATGACCTTCATGTGATGACAATCCCGGATAATATACCCTGCCTACTGCTTTGTGTTGTTCGAGAAAATTCGCTACTTCCATTGCATTTTTGTTTTGTTGCTTTATTCGAAGATCCAGCGTTTTCATTCCTCTTAAAAGTAAATAAGCAGACATAGGATCCAAGGTGGCTCCGTTGATTTCCCGATAATGAAAAATCTGCTTTATTAAATCGTGTCGACCGCAGACAACTCCACCCAATGCATCTGCATGTCCGCCTAAAAATTTACTTGCACTGTGCAATACCAGATCTGCTCCCAATGCAATCGGATTTTGGTTGATGGGTGTTGCAAAAGTATTATCGACAACCACCAAAGCTCCGTGTTTATGAGCAAAGGCAGTTAATCTTGCGATATCAGTAACCTTGGTAGTAGGATTCGTAGGGCTTTCCAGATAAAGCAATTGACAACCTTTAGCGAGTTCGGTTTCTATCTGATCATGATCGGTCGTATCGCATAAGGTCACATCCATTTTGAATTTCGGAAGGAATTCTGTGAAAATTATATTGGTACCACCATACGTGTCTTTCACTGATACGACTCTATCGCCCGGAGCAAGCAAAGCATATAATAAACTACTGATAATACCCATACCGGTGGCAGCACTAGTAGCAGATTCAGCTCCCTCCAGTATTCGCACTTTTTCTTCAAAGACCTGCACCGTAGGGTTTGTATTTCTGCTATAAATATGGCCTTGCTTTTTTCCTAAAGCGACTTCCAACCACTCTTCCATGCTGCGATAACCAAATGCAATACTGTGGACGACCGGTACCTGAGTGGCTCCCTGCAATAAATATTCATCTTCTCCTGCCCAGATGGAGAGGGTACTTGACATTGGTTTTTCCATATTTGAAAAGATTAGTTTAAATTAAAAATTAAAAAGCTAATAAAGATCAATGAGATCCTGATTTTCTCACTTTATTGAAAAAATCAATCATTCGATCATAGTACGGTTCGGTCATGACCCCGGGTCCATGCTTACCACCTTCTATCATGACGAATTCGGCTTCGACGCCTTCCTGTTTCATTTTAGAGTATAGTTTTTGGCTTTCACAATATGGCACGAGGGGATCTTGGGTGCCATGAAAAATCAAAAAAGGCGGATTTCTTTTATTTATATATTGAATGGGGTTGGCCAGTGCAACATTTGCTTTATTTTCCTGGATAGCACCTCCAATCAGTCTGGATTCAGGAGATTTGAGATCGTTGTGAGAAAATGAACTACCACAGGAGTCCATGATCAGAAAATCCGTAGGACCAAACCAATCCACCACAGCATCCACATGACTGCCATGAGATAGATCTGTACCTTCATTGCCTTCCAGATCTATATTCAAATCTCCTATTTTAGTTTTAATGACATTGGATGTCACTCCAGACATCGTAGATAAGTGGCCACCGGATGAATAACCGGTAATTCCAATGAAGGATGTATCAATTAATAAATCAGCCGCATGCGACCTGATGAATCGAATGGCAGCCTTTACATCGTGTAATTGTGCAGGCCAGGCCGCATCCGTGCTGGATCGATGATTGAGACTGGCTACTGCATATCCTTTTGCCAATAATTTTTGGCCAAGACCATCATTGAAAATGGCCGATTTGGAGGAATTAGAAAGCCATGCGCTTCCATAGATGGTAACGACTAAAGGGAAAGAAGTATCCTTTGAAACCGGTAAGAATACATCCATTTTATGGCCAATGATACCATCTCCTACATAATCGACATCGATCCAGGCTTTTGAAGAAGATACGGATCCTTTAGCAAAATCCCTGGCCTGTTGACTGTTTAGTTGAAAGCAAGAAAATAATAAAACAACGAATGTAAATTTCATATTCATCAATAAAGATAAAAAATAAGTTCTGAGAGATAGGTTGACATTATCTCTCAAAGTATAGGCATTACAAATTAGAAACTATAATTCTGGTATGAATTAAACATCCAATATCCATTTTCCAGAGGCTCCTACTCTGTCCAATGTCTCTTGCTTGATATAGCGTTTTTGATCAATTTGTTGTGGTTGGTCTCGTCGGCAGAAATAGCTATGAATAGACCTTCTGGGTTTATCAGTATGATTGGTAGTTCCGCCATGCCATGTATGAGAATTGAAAATAAATACCGAACCTGCCGGAGCGTTGATGATTACTTCATCCGGATGAGGAGCCGAAGCATCGGATAATACTTCTTGCGGCAGTTCACCGGTTAGATGAGTGCCGGGGACAATGCGCGTCGCACCATTGGCTTTGCTAAAATCATCCAATAACCATATCGAATTGCATACTTTGAAATCAGAAGGACTTACTGCTTCATGCCAATCAACATGCAATTTTTGCAATCCCATTCCGGGTTTTGCAGCTCGATAATTTAAAGACGAAAG